>JACMLC010000291.1 GCA_014379795.1 Pyrinomonadaceae bacterium | reverse complement strand
GTTTTAACTTCAGAAGCCGCTCTTTCAAGAGCATCCGGACCGAGAGCCTTCGCTGTTACCGTTTCACCGAAGCCACTTTTATTCGAAGCTTCTCTTTACACTCCATAAGTGGAGAGGAAAATATAACTATGTCTATGAAACTTTATGTTGGCAATCTGGCGTTCCAGACTTCGAGCGAGAGCTTACAGCAACTCTTTGCACAGGCCGGAACGGTCGAATCGGCTTCAGTGGTCGAAGAGCGCGACACTGGTCGCTCACGCGGCTTCGGCTTTGTCGAGATGTCTTCGAAAGAAGAAGGCGCGGCAGCCATCGCACAGTTCGACGGTAAGGAAGTTGACGGTCGCAGCTTGAAGGTCAACGAGGCCAAGCCACGCGAGAATCGCAGCGCGGGCAGCGGCTATTACGGCGGCTAGTCTTCTTGAGTCGCGCCGAATGCGAGCGCGTCAAAGATAACCAGCGATGCTGATAAATAAAAGCGTCTCCGGCAAATTAGATATTTGCCGGAGACGCTTTTTGTCTTTCAAGGTCAAGAGGAGCAATCGCTCCGCTTGGGTTTATCCTAGAGCAAATTCACGACCCCATCCGGTTCCCGCGCAGGTCAGGCAAGGCCGGTCTGCGTTACGCCTGCCGGTGCCATTGCATTGCCTGCACGCTCCGGCTGGCTGAGCAACCGAGACTTTGCCTTTGCCGCCGCAGACCAGACACGAAACAAAGAAGCCGCCCGATCTGGCCTGCGTCCCTTTCCCTGCGCACCACGCGCATGTTTCCGATGCGCTGCTAACTTTCAACTGGCTCATCTGTCACCGCTTTTCGAAGGGTTTACATGCCCATCCCGCCGGACATCGCATCGGGTTTATTATCGTCCTGAATTTCGGAAATGAGAGCTTCGGTCGTGAGCATCAAGCCCGCAATCGAAGCGGCGTTTTGCAGCGCGCAGCGCGTAACTTTCGCCGGGTCAATAATGCCTGCGGCAACCATGTCTTCAAAAGTGTCTGTCGCAGCGTTGTACCCGAAGTTGGCGTTGCGTTCAGCGCGAACTTTTTCGACAATCACAGCGCCTTCTTTGCCTGCGTTCTGTACGATCTGGCGGAGCGGCTCTTCAAGCGCACGCTTGACGATAGTGACGCCGATCTGCTCGTCCAAATCTCCGGTCACTTCGCCGTCTGCATCAGGCTCGAATATTTTGAATTTGTCGAGCGCCTTTGCCGCGCGAATCAACGCCACGCCGCCGCCGGGGACGATGCCCTCTTCGACTGCCGCGCGGGTTGCGTTCATCGCATCTTCGACGCGCGCCTTCTTCTCTTTGAGTTCGGTTTCGGTAGCCGCGCCGACGCGAATCACCGCGACGCCGCCGACGAGTTTCGCCAGACGCTCTTGCAGTTTCTCGCCATCATACTCCGAAGTGCTGGCTTCGATCTGAGCCTTGAGAGTTTTCACGCGGCTTTGCAAGTCAGCCGTGTCGCCCGCGCCGTCAATGATGATCGTATTGTCTTTATCAATCGTCACCTTCTTGGCGCTGCCCAAATCTTCAAGCAAGACGTTTTCCAGCTTGATGCCGAGGTCTTCGCTGATAACCTTGCCGCCCGTCAAAATGGCTATGTCTTCGAGCATGGCTTTGCGGCGATCTCCGAAGCCGGGAGCCTTTACTGCCGCGACGTTGATGGTGCCGCGCAGTTTATTCACCACCAGGGTCGCCAACGCTTCGCCTTCGACATCCTCCGCGATAATGAGCATCGGCTTGCCTTGCTTGGCGGCCTGCTCAAGCACTGGCAGGAGGTCTCTCATCGAAGCGATCTTTTTCTCGCTGATGAGAATCACGGGATTTTCGAGCACGGCCTCCATGCTTTCCGGGTCAGTTACGAAGTAAGGAGAAAGATAGCCGCGATCAAACTGCATGCCTTCGACAAATTCAAGGTCTGTCTCCATCGTTTTCGATTCTTCGACCGTGATGACGCCGTCTTTGCCGACCTTGTCCATCGCTTCCGCGATCAACTCGCCGATAGTCGCATCGCCGTTGGCCGAGATGGTGCCGACCTGCGCAATCATCTCGCCTTTGACAGGCTTCGACATCTTCTTGATCTCTGCGGTGGCGCGTTCGACAGCTTTATCAATGCCGCGCTTCAAAGCCATCGGGTTTGCGCCCGCCGCCACAGTCTTCACGCCCTCGCGGAAAATGGCCTGTGCGAGAACGGTTGCGGTGGTCGTGCCGTCGCCCGCCACATCCGAAGTCTTCGAGGCGACTTCCTTAACCATCTGCGCGCCCATGTTCTCCATCGAATCTTTGAGTTCAATCTCTTTGGCTACCGTCACGCCGTCTTTAGTGATGGTCGGCGAGCCGAACTTTCTATCAAGCACGACGTTGCGCCCACGCGGGCCGAGCGTGATTTTCACAGCGTCTGCGAGTTGGTTGACTCCGCGCAGGATTGCCGCGCGTGACTCTTCACCCTGAACTATTTGCTTTGCCATAATCTTTATCTATTCTCCAAATCTAATTTGTTAGTGCCCTTACACCGGGGGATGTCCTGACAAGTTTTTCGCCGCCCGAAGAACTACTTGCCGCTCTTCTTGCCGCTGCCACCGGCAGAGCCTGCCGCCGCGCCCGCACGACTGATGATGCCTAGAATCTCGTCCTCGCGCATGATTAACAGCTCTTCACCGTCAATCTTGATTTCGGAGCTGCTGTACTTGCCGAACAAAACACGGTCGCCCGCCTTCACATCCAATGCCTGACGCGTGCCGTCTTCCCTGTATTTACCTTCGCCGGCGGCGATGACTTCGCCTTCCTGCGGTTTCTCTTTGGCCGAGTCCGGGATAATGATGCCGCCGCGAACCTGCTCGCCTTCATCAATGCGTTTCACGATCACGCGGTCATGTAGAGGTCTGATATTTGTCGTCATACCTTACTCCGATCTCCTTAAATGGTAGTTAAGCTGTGGGCGTCAGGTGGTCTGGGTAATTCCAGAAGATCTGAGAAGGGAGTGAGCTGGTCTCGGTTCAAAACAACTTTACGCTAGACAAAATTATATGTCAAGTGTAGAATATATTTCATATATAGGCTATATCTCATAAATGATATATTTCGGATAGGATAAATAGTGGATGTCAGACATGCAGGAGGCGTACTTTGATTGAGATTCGAATTGATGAGTTACTTGAAAACCGCAGCCGGACTTTTTATTGGCTGGCAAAGGAGACCGGCATCAGCCATTCGACCTTGTGGCGATTGAAGAAAGGCAAATCGGTGGGCATCAATTTCGCCACTCTGGAGCGGATCTGCCGGATGCTTAGTTGTCAACCGGGCGATGTGCTGACCCTCGCCGCCGAGAAGAAGACAGGTAAGGGACGGGGAACGAAAAGTAAGCCTGCAAGAAGTTAGGGAGTCTTGGGCGCAGAGCCTTTTGGTTTCGCGTCTTTTGGCTCCGGCCATTGGTTCGCGGCAGCGCGTTGTTTGATGGCGCTCACCAGTTTCTCGTAGTCGCCCTTGCCCGCGCCATAGGCTCGCTCTTCACCGCCGTTTTTCAAATAGAACTGTAAATCCGTCTCGAACTGCTTCTTCGCGCCTTTCAACAAGTCTGCGACCTGCGTATCTATCTCCGCGTCGCTGCCGATATTGATCGTTTGTGTCCTGAACCAATCCTCCGCTTTGGGCACGTAGGCTTTCGCGCGGTTGATATAATCCGTGCAGTGAAACAGCTCATGGTCTTTGGTGATGTGGGGAACGTAGTAAAGCCCACGGGGCGGTTTGCCGGTCGCGTCAGGCGTCAGGTCGCGCACGATACTTGCCCAAGAATACATGCTGACGGCATCATCCTCTGCTGTGAAAATGCGCTCTTTGCCGAGTGACTGGACGTTCCAGCGACACTCAAGCGTGAGCGGTGCAGTAACCGTCACCAAATCGCTGACGATCCAATTGACGAATGCCTTTTTCTCCCACTTCGCCTTGCCGAAATCAAACGTCGGCTCGGCATAGCCGTGCGCAGAGTCCGGAATGTTCACCTGCCCGGTGGTCACTTTTGAGGTGAAGGTGAAACTGCCTTCGACCATATCAGCCGCCCCGATCTCGCCGCCCAAAGGCTCAGCCTGCATCACGCCCGAATCCAGCTCGAAACGAGCATCCAATCTCAGCTGGCGATTGCCTTGAGGCGTAACTGCTGCCTGTCCCTGTCCTGTCGCACTCGCCTCCGACTTATCGCAGCCGGTAGCTCCTTCGAGTGGTTCGCCTTCGATAGCTTCGGTTGATCCGGTTGTAACTTCAACCTCTCCGCTGGCTTCGGCGATACTGCCTTCTGCAACATTTGCTTGACCAGTGACGCTGTCTGCGTCCGCGTCAGGCGTTGATTCGTCATCAGCGTCCGGGTCGGGCGAGCGTTGTATAACCTGATTGACATAGCTGTTGCCGTAGACGCTTTGCAATCGCCGGAAGAGGGCTGTGCGCGCCGTAGATGCCTGAGACGAATTTTGGAGATGGTTGAAGAGCGCGCCGTAGCTGGAGGGCGGCGTCTGCGGGCTGCTGCTTCCGGCTGCGCTCGACAGGTGCTGGTCAAGCTGCGTGGATTGCTCTTCAACCTTTTCGGGCGCACCTTTGGTTTCCAACGCTTGAGCGACGGAAGTTTGCACAGCGACAGGCGCTGCTCTGGCGATAGACTCACTCATCTGCGCTCCAACACATCTTCGTTATACTAACCCGGTCTGCTTGCAAACGTGCGCCGGTTCGAGAACCTTTGATCACATGACAACCTTCGAGAATATTATTCGAGGGCGGGAAGGCTTTCGTCATCTTGACACTTCTCCGGCGTTCAGGTCTTGCTTTCCGTTCCGAGCACCACAGCGAGGCGCGAGCGGATAGCTTCGGCTTTATCTTTGATTTCCCTGATCTCTGCCATAGCGTCATCTATTTCTTTCTTGAGCATGCTCCCGGTCTGCATCTGCGTTTTCGGTGTGGTTGTGAAGACTACTTTGGTTTCCCAATGCGTGTACTGTTTCTGGATGTCCGGGTTTCTATTCCGCTCGACGCGATGGTAAGACATGCCGCCGGTCGTCTCTGTAAATTCACCCGTGAAACTATTACCCTTGATGGTTGGATCGTCGTGGCCTGCAACCTTTGTGCGCCCCTCTTCGGCTTTCTCGGCGTCCTGCTGTTCTTTCGCCCCGACTTTCAGCGCTGCGTCGCACTGCTGCGATAAGATTGTAGTTTCTGACAGGAATTGCATCGCGGTTGCCAAGTCTGAACCGCCCTTCTTTGGCATCCCAAGTTTCTCTGAGAGCAGGTCAACCTCTTCGCGCAGTTGCGCCTTTATTTTTTCGAATTCCTCTAACACCGCGACATAGGCATTAATCTTCTCGGCCAATACTTTCTTGGCATTCTCAAGTTCTTCGATCTGAATATTGAAGCCCTCCTTGGCCGCAGCGTCTTTCAATGTGCCTACACGTCCCTTCGCTGAGCCGATCCGCACGTCATAATCAAGAAAGTACCTTATGATTTCCCCTTTTATGTCAGTCGTGGCGGCCCCGCCTGACGCGGTTGCAACCTGCCCGGAAACACCGGTCATAGCACCCGCCGCCCCCTGAACCGCTTCCTTACCTTCTTTGCTGGTAGCGCCGACGGCTTTCATACTCAGAGACGTGGCTTTGTCCCCATACTCACCGACCTTTGAACTGATCGCGGCCATCGCACCAATTCCACCCAGCGCCGTTCCTGCCAGTTGGGCAATACTCCAGACCTTACCGACAGCATCGGTCGCAGCCTTAAGCTCAGCCTCGATACTGGCGACCTCTTTATTCGCCTCTTCCTGCTCGGGCGTAGGGTTACGCACTATCGGTCCGGCCTTTACGTTGCGCGCCGCCGTCCTGAGTCTGTCGAGCGCATTCACAGCCGGCTCCATCGTGCTGATAATTCTATCCGGATACACCTTGACTTGCTTCAACAGACCCCGGATGACAGCCCTCTGCTCGCTGATCGCGGGGTCTTTCGACTGGGCTTTCATTCCCGCACTGCCCGCCTGCATGCTCTGCGCATCACCCTTGATGACAGCTCCGGCAAACTCAGTGTCAGTCAGCTCTTCATTTTCCAGTTCAGAATGCAACCCGATGAACCCGGCCTTTTGCCCTTCCAAACGCGAGGCATCAAGCTTCACCTGCAAGTAGATGCGTTTGAAGAGTTCGCTTTTCAGGTCTTGCTGTTGCAGCACTTTGACATACGATGTCAGAGCCGCGAGCGTATTTTCGTTCTGGGCCAGCATAGCTTTGCCTAAAGCAGCATCCGGATGTGCGCCGATGTTGCCGCGCTGGGCTTTAATCAATGTGATCAGGTCTTCAGCGCGGTTTTGATCCGCAACGTTAGTTGTCGTCATTATCGCCGGCGTCGCTTCGGTCACCGCCCGCTCTTGCTCTTGCTTTCCGAATTCACCTGACTCCTTGATGATCTCGCTCGGCGATTTCTCAAAGGTTTTTTTATTTTTCTCTTCGGGAAGTTCTTCTTTTAGCTCATCCGCTGCATCCCGCTGAATAGAGCCGGAGCTGATGGAATTCAGGGTGACGCCCGTGCCGGGATTATGTTGCCCGCGTCCCGATTGCTGGACGACGTGCGCCAGCTCGTGCGCGATCAGCTCGCGTCCCGCTGCGTTCTGCGGATTGTATTGGCCGCGCCCAAAGAAGACATCCTGCCCGGTCGTAAAGGCTCGCGCTTTCAGCGACTCGTTGAGGACTTCGGATTCGCCGTCGGTGTGTACGGAAACGTTTTTGAAGTCTGCTCCATAAGCTCGCCCCATCTGCTGCTGCAAATCATCGGGAAGACTTTGGCCTCCCCCTTGACTCGCTCCGCCGCCGGCTTCAACGGCTGGCGCTTGTGCGCCGCCGGTCGCATGGCTCTGCGGGTCTTCCATCCGGCTCATCGCAACATCGGCGGCATGGTCTGCTTCCTGCTCATGGCTATCGCCGGGCTGGCTGACTTTCAGCTTGGCCTGAATCACCTGTCCCACATAACGATTGCCGTAGGATTGCTGCAACTGCCGCAAGACGCTGGCCTGTCCCGCCGTAGAGCCTTCCAACCGGTTGAGCAAAGAGCCGAAGCTGGCTGGCGGCGCATCGCTGCTGCCGCCTCCGACAGCCTCTACTGCGCGTTGGCCGAAGCTTGCGGATTGCCCCTCCGCCGCCGCCGAAGGCTCGCTCTGATTGGTCGGCACGTTCGCACTGGTTTGTGCCGCTGTTTTGGCGTTTGCAGGATTCGTGGTTGAGCTATTTTTATCCATCACCGCACCAGTTCGTAATATTTCTCAAAGACAGTTTTTTCGCAGACCCGCCCCAGTTTTTGAAACTCGCGCTTGAGCGCCAGAATCAGATGCTCCATGCGGATGACGCCGCCGTCTTCGGTGGCGTTGAAGGCAGCGGCGAGCGCCACGTTCTTGATATTGCCGCCGGAGAGTTTGAACTGGCGCGCGAGGACCTCGTAATCCACATCGTCCGCGAGGGGCGCTTGGGCTGGAAAAATTCCCTCCCAGATGCGCTGGCGCAGCCGCTCGACCGGAAACGGAAACTCGATGCTGAAGTGCATCCGCCGCACAAACGCTTCATCCAGATTGTTGCTCAGGTTGGTCGCTAAGATAATCGCGCCCTCATACTGCTCCACGCGTTGCAGTAGAAAAGCGATCTCGATGTTGGCATAGCGGTCGTGCGCGTCTTTGACTTCCGAGCGTTTGCCGAAGAGCGCGTCGGCTTCGTCAAAGAACAGGATCGCGTTGCTTTCCTGCGCGTCATCGAAGACGCGGCTCAGGTTCTTCTCCGTCTCGCCGATATACTTGCTAATGACGCAGGAGAGGTCAACGCTGTAGAGGTCTAGACCGAGGTCGCCCGCGAGGATCTCTGCGCTCAGAGTCTTGCCTGTCCCCGAAGCTCCGGTAAAGAGCGCGATCAAGCCCTTGCCCAGACTGAGCCGACGCCCGAAGCCCCACTCGTCATAGACGCGC
>JACMLC010000036.1 GCA_014379795.1 Pyrinomonadaceae bacterium | reverse complement strand
TGACGGACAGGCTGAACACGCTCAACGGCATCATCATCACGGGCGACCGCAGCCAGCCGATTGCGACACAGAGCCGCGATCCTTTGGTCCTGCGCAACATGTTGGCGCCACTCTTCCAGGATGGAGCTATCGGGCGCAACACGTTCCGCTCCGGCCTGGTGATGATGAGCAATCTCGCGATCATGAAGAATTACAACATCACGGAAGGGCATAATTTGCTGTTCCGCGTGGAGATTTTCAACGTCTTCAATCGCTCGAATTTCGGCATCCCGATCCGGACGCTCGAATCGCCGGGCTTTGGCCGCGCGATTGACACCGTCACGCCGAGCCGTCGCATACAGATCGCGATTAAATACTCGTTCTAGAGCACGATAAAAATGGGCGCGAAAACGGGGGGAAACAGGGTAATAGGGAAATAGGTTAAAAGGAAGAAAAACAACTCGTTGCTTTCTTCCTATTCCCCTGTTTCCCTATTCCCCTATTCCCCCATTTCCCTTTTCACCCCTTCTTTATCTTTCGTCATGTGGGCGCGAGCTATGTTAAGCTTTGAACTTAAAGCGACGCATGCCTCGCGTCTTCGATTTTCTCTCTCCCGAATTGCCTTGAGACTTTGAGGAAAGGGTTTTGATTCATGTTGAGACGATTGAGCCTGTCAGCGGCTCTCGCCGTGTTGATGTTCTCCCTACATGCTTTAACGGGCAGCGTGTGCGCGCAGGATTTGGTGGGCGGCGCTGGCCGCACGGATTTGAGCGGCGGCGCGAGCAGTGGTGGTGGTGGCGCGCGCACTCCGCCGCGTCGCCCGAAGGTGCGTAACACCGCGACGACGACTTCCGTGCGCACTGTGACGCGCACCAAGACGGTCGTCGTCACGCCCACGACCGGCACGCTCTCTGTTGCGACCGAGCCGGGCGCAGCCATTCTGGTCGAACCGCTCAAGGGCGGAGCCGCCCTCGAAGGCACTGTCGAAAAAGACGAACGTCAATTTATCTTTAACGATCTCAAGCCCGGACGTTATCGCGTCGCCGCAGAGATGGACGGCTACACGGAAGATGAAAAGGAAGTAGTTGTCGCTGCCAATAAGACAGCTCCAGTCACGCTCAATTTAAAGCCTATCACTTATAGCGTGACTATCGTTGCCAACGTTCCCGCAGGCGAAGTCAGATACGCGCTTGTCACGGGCAGCAAAGACGCTTCCGGGCAGACCAAATACAACGTGACGGGCGAGACGCGTGTCACGCCTTTGCAGAACGGGCGAGCCTCGCTGCCGAATTTACGCGCGGGGACATACGGCGTGGATGTGCGCTCAGCCGAAGTCGGCTATCAAACCCTGCTCGCAACTTTCACCTTGCCCGGCCAGACCACCACTTATGATGTCAAGCTGGTGAAACAGCTCAGCACCAAAACGCTCATGGCGACATGGGTCAGCCTTGATGCGTGGGAGACCAAGGCGGGATGGCGCGTTACCTCGCGCAAGCTCTCTGTGAGCGGGCGCGGCGTCGCGTTGCCGCGCGATGAAAGCTATCGTTACTATACGGACTTTCGCCTCGTCAGCAACGTCAAGATGCTCAACGGCATCGCGGCCTCATATGCCGTCCGCGCAACTGACGATCAGAACTATTATCTGATTCAGATTACGGGCGCGAAGGCCGACGAGCCTTATGTCCTGCGCGGCTTTGTCGTCAAAAACGGCGTCGCGCAGCGTTTCGGCTCGACCATTCCGGTAGACGGTTTTACGGGCACGCTCAAGCAGAATCAATTCTTCAGCGTCTCGATAGAAGCGACTGGCAATAAGTTTAAGGTTTCGATTACGGATAGCGAGACCGGAGATGTATTGCCGCTCGGAACATTGGAAGACCCCAATCGCAACTTCCCCATCGGCGCGGCGGGCATCGCCGTTCGTGACAATGAGCAGAACGAGTTCGAGCGTTTTATCGTCTGCACGTCCGAAATGTCCGACTGCCCGAAGGGTTAAAGCGAAAGACAGGGTGTAGGGGAAAAGACAGGGTGTAGGAGATAGGGGGTAGGGTGTAGAAAAGCATTGCTCTTATCTACACCCTACCCCCTACACCCTATACCCTTTATATTTTTTCCGCAGGAGAGAATTTCTAAGTTGGGAGCAATCAGCAAAATCTGGAAGGCGATGCTGGCGGGCGGCGCGGGAATGGCTGCGCTGGCCGCCGTCAACGCTTCGATCAGGCGCGGAGCGAGCGAGCCGGATGACAGCGCGCTCGGCGGCGAGACGGTCATCTACGAATGGCGCGACGGGCGCATCATTTACAAGCTGGCCGGAGTGGATAAAGCGGGCACGCCCATCATCTTTATCCATAGCATCGGAGCCGGAGTTTCCAGCTTTATGTGGCGCAAGAATTTCGATGCGCTCGCCGAAGACTTTCGCGTCTATGCGCCAGACCTTCTCGGCTTCGGGCTTTCGGACAAGCCCGCTAACGTTTCTTATTCAGCAGACCTCTACGTCGAATTTATCACGGACTTTATACGCGAAGTCACGGGCGCGCCCGCGCATCTGGTCGCGGCCTCACTCGGCGCAGCCTACTGCGTGCGCGTCGCGGAAGAATATCCTGAGCTGGTCACATCGCTGACCCTTGTTTCGCCTACGGGCGCGGACAACTTGCGCGCACGCCCCGGAATGGCCGGCGCGGCATTCTATGGCCTGATGCACTCGCCCGTGCTTGGCACTTCCTTTTATAACGCGGTCGCCAGCGAGCGCAGCATACGCGACTACGCGCGCGACCAACTCTTTTTCGACAAGCGTCGCGTGACAGATCGCCTCGTCGCGCATCACTACGCGACGAGCCACCTGCCGGGAGCGCAATACGCCATCGCGGCCTTTCTCTCCGGCTATCTGAACACGGACATTCGCGAAGCCTTCGCGCGTGTCACTCAGCCCGTCACGCTCGTCTGGGGCAAGCAGGACGCAGCCAATCCCATCGAGCAGGCGGCTGAACTTCTGCGCTTGAACCCGCGCGCCGCGCTGGAAATTTTTGACCGCTGCCGCCTGACGCCGCCCGAAGAATATCCCGACAAGTTCAACGCTCTCCTCCGCCGCACGCTCAAGGCACGACTTGTCGCAGCCTGATTAATTTTCTTTTAGCAGAGTGCTTGAGCTGCATCCTGACGAAAGACTTTCGAGACGAGCAAATAAGCCAGATGAAATTTTTCTCATCGCTTTCATTTCCGGGAGTCATGATTTATGTCCTGATATTTTTCAACTACGCTGTGACCGGTTTTTATTTCATCCATCGTATCGAACCGCCGTATGGTTTCGAGTTTTTTTACACAATCGCTTTGCTCTGGCTGTTCATCTGGTGGTTGAAAGACGATAGCAGGAAGCATGGAATGAAGCTGGTCTACTGTCTTGGCCTGCTGGTTTATGTCGCATGGATAATTATTCTTCCGTACTATCTGCTCAAGATGCGCGGGGCGAAAGCCTTGCTGGTTCTCTTGTATTATGGCGGCGCTGTCTTAGCCGGATATATCACCGGAGCGACTTATTACGCGTTGTCAGGCAATTGAATTCTTATTATCGCTAAGCTCGCCGAACACTCTGAAGCGCATGAACATTTTAGAGACAGAACGGCTCATCGTCAGGCATCTCAGGCCGGATGATCTGGATGAGATGTATGCTATTTGCAGCGATCCGGAGTTGATGCGACAGGTCGGCAACGGGCAGCCTTTAGCGAAAGAGAGCGTTCAGCGTTGGATTGAAAAATCTCTGGACAATTACGAGCGGCAGGGCTTCGGATGCTCTGCGGTCATCAGCAAAAGCGATCACAGCTTTATCGGCTACTGCGGTTTGGTGTACGGTCACGCGGACGATGAGCCTGAGATTATCTACGTTCTCAAAAAAGAATACTGGGGACAGGGCATTGCGACGGAAGTCGCAAGGGCGATGATTGATTACGGCTTCACGAAGCACAAACTAAAGCGCATCCTCGCGACCATTGACCCGGAAAATCTTGCGTCTATCAAGATAGTTGAAAAGACCGG
Source organism: Pyrinomonadaceae bacterium (assembly GCA_014379795.1). Taxonomy (GTDB): domain Bacteria; phylum Acidobacteriota; class Blastocatellia; order Pyrinomonadales; family Pyrinomonadaceae; genus JACMLC01. The sequence continues at coordinate 2,768 of JACMLC010000036.1, read as the reverse complement.
GATGAAGTTTCAAGAGCGCGGGCTGGACGAAAACAATCTGCCCGAAATGGTCTATGCGATTGAGAGAACGGAAGAATCGTATAGATAAAAAACGATCCACGGAACAGGTATGAAGTTTCGGCTTGCAGAATAACATGAGGAAGAGCGGGGGTAAGCCGCCCTTCCCAACCATGAGACACTTGAGCTTGAATCATCCAAGCCACACTAATTGGCAGGTCAGGAAGAGGGGCTTGCCCCCGCTCCGTTTTTTCGTTTTATTGATAGGCAAAAAAAGAATGCGCTCCGATTGCAAGATCAGTTCGGAGCGCATTCTTTTGTTTAGGGAGGAGAGAGAAGAATTAGTTATTTGCGACCTGTGTCCCATCGTTGACGACTATGTTCTGACTGTCGCCGGGGAAAGTAATGCCGATTAACACTTGCGAGCTGCCCTTGGTAGCCCAGCGGATGTCCATGATGTTGCTGTTGCCCTCACGTTTTTCGAGACGCGCGGTTGCCTTGGCGATTACGGCCTTGGTCTTGCGGTCGAGAATTGAAACTTCGTTGGTCTGGTCGTTAAAGCTGACCCTGTAAGTTCCCGCCTTGACTTCCGTGGCGCCGACAACAAAATCGCTGCCGAAGGTCACGACGCGGCTTTTTTCTTTTGCCATCGCGACGACGCCCGTCATCGCGCATAAGATGAAAGCGAGAGCAATGCTGGTTAGTGTTTTCCTCATGATTTATACCTACTCCTTAGAATCCAATATAAAGGACGAATTTACGAATTGGCGGAACGCATCTTAATAATTTCCAGAGTGCGTCGCACCTTTCCATTTACGCCGAAAGCGAGGCGAGGTTTCACAAATCTTCCCTGCCATGTTAATCGGGCATGAATTTTCAAAAATCCCTCGCGCCTCGCTGGCACTTTGACATTCTATCTATCTAAACGCCGCGCGCACCTGTTTTGTGACAGGACGGTCAAAGAAAATGATTAAACGCTGGTAGGCGAGGATAAGCTCTTAAATCTCTCTTAATTTTTTATCCGTTTGATGAAGAGCATGCTATTGAACAGACTTCTCAATCACAGAGTTGGATTTTCAAAGACGCCCTTGTAAAGTTCAGGTAAAATGTTTGTACGATAATAGGGATGCTATTAAAAGGGAGATTTTCGATGAGCCATAATCCGAACGTAGATCCGCCGCAGCCTGAAGAGCCTTTGCCGCAGCCGGGCGATCCTGACTTGCCGCCTGTGACGCCGCACGACCCCATTCAACCAGACCCGTCACAGCCGGAACCGATTCCGCTCCCGCCGGACACGCAGCCTTCGCCCGCCGCGCCCGTGCGCGAGCCTGATACTCCCATGCCCGCAGGCGACCCGCCGACGGGCGAGCCGACACGTTTAGTTTAAGTCTTAGTCATGCAGGGGATGATGAGCAACCAAGTTGAGCTTTTAACCGCACGCGTAGAAACAGTTGTCGAGCAGGCAGGCGCTAAAGCTTCCCGGCTCGAAGAGATCGCGCGCGTGCTGGCACAGAAGCCTTTCAAGCCGCACACGCTTTTCGCCAAAGGCCACGCGCAGACTCTCGGCGGCTTTGTCTGGCCGCGCCGCTTCCGCACCAGAGCGCACAGGCATGATGAGCAGCGTCTCTTTGAGGTCGAGCCGGGAGTCAAGCTGCTGGCGCATTGCCGCTGGCTGAAGCATCGTCAAAAGTATCCCACACTCATCGTCCTGCACGGCCTCGAAGGATCGAGCGATGCGCGATATATGCTCGGCACTGCTGCCAAAGCTCTGCGCAAAGGTTTTAATACCATCCGCCTCAACCTGCGCAACTGCGGCAACACAGAGCATCTGACGACGACGCTCTACAACAGCGGGATGAGCGGCGATTTGCTCGCGGTCGTCAATGAGCTGGCAGAGCGCGACGGGCTGCAACGCATTTTCCTCGTCGGCTATTCGATGAGCGGCAATATCGTCTTAAAATTAGCAGGCGAAAACGGCGAGCGTGTAGCCGGGAAAATCGCGGGCGTCTGCGCCGTCTCGCCTTCCGTTGATTTGAGCGCGTGCGCCAGCGCCATCGAGCGGCGTGACAATCGTCTCTACCTTCAAAGCTTTATCCGCAGCATGCGACGCCGCATCAGGCAAAAGCAAAAACTTTTCCCGGAGCTGTACGACACGACCGATCTTCACACGGTGCGGACGATACGCGATTTCGATAATCGCTACACGGCGGCTGACGGAGGTTTTAAGGATGCAGACGATTACTATGCACAGGCCAGCTCGCTGCCGATGATTCAGCACATACGCATCCCGACGCTCATCGTACACGCGCAGGACGACCCGTTCATCCCATTCGATTCGCTACGCCATCCAACGGTCGCGGCCAACCCGAACGTGATTCTGCTCGCGCCCGAGCGCGGCGGCCATCTGGGCTTTGTCTCAGCAGAGGCGAAAGGCGAAGACCGCTTCTGGGCTGAAAATCGCGTCGTGGAGTTTTGCAGGCTGGTGTCTGAACGAAAAACTTTATGAACTGATGAACGAGCGGAAGTCAGGGCAATTTCGGTTGACAAAATATTTGTTCAGACTACTATAACGGCGCTATCCGGATTGCAAAGCGATTTGACGGCGTGGTTAACCGGTCACTTTTTCTCAAAAGTCTTTCCTATCAATCAAGTCTACAAACGGGCGCGCAATTTCGGCTCGCCAGAGAGGTGTTGCCATGAATCTCTTTCAACTTTTCATGTTACGCATGCTGTTCTGCTTCACGTTGTGCATGGGCTGTGTGATGAGCGCG
>JACMLC010000290.1 GCA_014379795.1 Pyrinomonadaceae bacterium | reverse complement strand
TTCGGGTCTGGAAGCATCAGCGGCGTTTCCCTTCTTCAAAGCAATTTCGGCGCGGGTAACTTGGAAGTCGTCGCGCGTCAGGGAAACAACATGGTTCACTACTGGCGGCTGGGGCAAGCGCCGTGGACTTGGAACGGGCCGTTTACCATCGCCACCGGCATCAACGGAACGCCTTCGATGATTCAGAGCAAGCACGGCACGAAAGGAAATTTCGAGCTGGTCATGCCGCGCGTCGGAGGCGGCTTGGCGCATTACTGGCGCAATAACGATTTGCCGAGCCTGCCCTGGAGTGGCCCGACCAATTTTGGCACGGGAAACATCAGCGCAGTGTCTTTGATTCAGAGCAACTACGGCGCGGGCAATCTGGAAGTCATCGCGCGCGAAGGCAATCGTCTAGCGCACTACTGGCGGCTGGGGCAGGCTCCGTGGACTTGGCACGGGCCGTTCTACATCGGCGAGACGGAATGCCTGCGCGTGCATGTCAAGATTCTGACGCCGCCCAACATTCCTGTTAATGACTTGGTTGCATCCATGCAGCAGGTCTATGACACAGCCAACATCCGCGTCGTGCTTGCCAGCACAGAGAATTTGAATCTCCCTGCGCTCAATGATCTGGATGTCGGCGGCTGCTTTGCGGGTCAAACGACGGCAGAGCAGAATCAACTCTTCGCTAACCGCAACAACGCCGCGCCCGATGACGTGGTGGTATACTTCGTTCGTTCCACCGTTCCGCCGTTAAACGGATGTGCAGCGCACCCGACAGGCAGACCCGGCGCGGTCTGCGTGCAGGGCGCAACACGGTGGACGTTTGCGCATGAGATCGGCCACGTACTCGGCCTTGCGCATGTGGGCGATAACAATCGGCTGATGACGGGTAACGGAACCGCAAACATCACTAATCCGCCTCCTGATCTGGTTGACAATGAGGTGAGCACGATGCGGCAAAGCAACCTGACGAGGCCCTGCTAGGAGGTAAAAGTATGGCTGTAACAATGGAGCAGGTAAAAAATATTTTGACCCGTGATGAGCCGAACTACATGGAAGCGGCTCAGCTCGGCGCAGAAGCTATTCCGCATCTGAAGCAGCTCTTACAAGAGGAAGACACCTTGCTCGCTTCAAAGGCCACTTATCTGGCGAGTATGATTAACAGCGACCAGTCGGCTGATGTCGTCAAAGAAGCCTCGCAGAGCGAACACGTAGAGGTGCGCGCGGCGGCGGCGGCGGCGACACGCAACTTACCGCAATCGCCGAACATGGACGTGCTCAGCAGCTTGCTGGACGACGGCGATGTCAGCGTCCGCAAAGTGACCCTCAAATCTATCCGCGCGCTAGGCGATTCGGGCGCGGACTTCGGCGAAGCGAAACCGAAGAGCGCAGCGAAAAAGGGAGCTAAAAAAGCTGCGGCGAAAAAAGGCGCGGGCAAAAAGGGCGCGGCAAAAAAGGGAGCCAAAAAGGAAGCGGCTGACGAAGAAGATACAGGGCTGCTCGCCAAAATCCGCAGGCTGGCGGAGGACGACGCCGATCCTTACATTCGTGAGGTAGCCAGCGAGACGCTTAACCAGCTACCGTAAAAAAGAGGGTGTAGGGGATAGGGTGTAGGGTGTAGTAAAAAGAAAGCTGCTTTTGCTACACCCTACACCCTATCCCCTACACCCTCGCTCTTACACCCTTGCCTTTAGAATTTCTCCCCGCTTATATTCATCAAGACAATTACGTGACCTCTCAACCTCGAAGGGAGATGGGGATGTATTTTAAGACGCCTCTGGCAATCATCGCCATGCTGCTCGCCTGCGCGCTTTCCGCTCCGGCGCAGGCGAATAAGTGCGCGCTGAAAATCGCGGAGCTTAAGCAAGCGCCGGAGTTGTATGGCTTGCGGCTCGGCATGACCACAGATCAGGCGAGGGCGGTTGTGCCCGCGATACAGGCTAGTCCTAGAGATGACATAGGCTTTGCGACGACGAGCTTTTCGCCGGACTTTAATCCGCAGATTGATAAGGCCGCGTTCGCGGGCGTGCGGACGGTCTCGCTGGAATTTTTGGACGGCAAGCTGTTCACGCTCTGGATCGGTTTCAACAGCTCGTACAAGTGGAAGACGCTCGAAGAGTTTGTGCCGGGGATGAGCACGGCTCTCGGCTTGCCCACAGGCGCGTGGGTTGTCAGCTCTGCCAAGCACACGCTGGAATGCGCAGATGTCCAACTCGTCGCCTCGATGATCGCGCAGGGGCCGAGCATTCGCCTGACCGACAAGAGCGCGAAAGAATTATGGGAGCAACGCCGCACTGAGAGAGAAGAAAAACGCACAGCGGAGAGCGAAGACGAGCCTTAGAGGAAAACTCAAAACCGGGAATTAGCCACAGAGACACAGAGACACAGAGATACTTGCAAAAGTTTTATTTCTAAATTCTTCTTCTCTGAGTCTCTGTGTCTCT
>JACMLC010000289.1 GCA_014379795.1 Pyrinomonadaceae bacterium | reverse complement strand
TGGCGATGCGGTCGAGAAACCAGCGGTCGTGGCTGATGACGACGGCGCATCCGGCAAAGTTTTCCAGAGCCTCTTCGAGAGCGCGCATGGTGTTGACATCTAGGTCGTTGGTCGGCTCGTCGAGCAGTAAAACGTTCGCGCCTTCTTTGAGCATCTTTGCCAGATGGACGCGGTTGCGCTCGCCGCCTGAGAGCGTCCCGACTTTTTTCTGCTGGTCTGAGCCTGAGAAGTTAAAGCGCGAAACGTAAGCGCGAGAGTTGACCTGACGCGCGCCGAGCTGCACTACGTCAAGACCTTCGGAAATCTCTTCCCAGATATTTTTGTCTGCACTCAGCGCATCACGGCTCTGGTCAACATAGCCGACCTTGACCGTCTCTCCGATTTTGAAAGCGCCGCTGTCAGGCGTCTCTTGTTCCGTAATCATTCTGAAGAGAGTCGTTTTCCCCGCACCGTTTGGCCCGATGATGCCGACGATGCCGCCGGGCGGCAGAGCGAAAGACATCTTGTCCACCAGCAGGCGGTCGCCGTAAGCCTTGCTCACATCTTCTGCTTCGATCACGACGTTGCCGAGACGCGGCCCCGGCGGAATATAAATCTCCAAGCTTTCGGCGCGCTTTTCGCTTTCCTGACTTAATAGAGCCTCGTAAGAACTGATGCGCGCTTTGGATTTCGCGTGGCGTCCTTTCGGCGACATGCGTATCCATTCCAACTCGCGCTGCAAAGTCTTCTGCCGCTCGCTCTCAGATTTCTCTTCGCGCTTCAGGCGTTCCTGTTTCTGCTCAAGCCATGAGGAATAGTTGCCCTGCCACGGGATGCCGTGCCCTCTATCAAGTTCGAGAATCCATCCCGCGACGTTGTCGAGAAAATAACGGTCGTGTGTGACGGCGATGACCGTGCCCTCGTATTTCTGCAAGTGCTGTTCAAGCCAGCCGACAGATTCCGCGTCCAGGTGGTTTGTCGGCTCATCAAGCAGAAGAATGTCCGGCTTTTGCAGGAGCAGGCGGCAGAGCGCGACGCGACGATTCTCGCCGCCCGAAAGAATTTTGACGGGCGTGTCTCCCGGCGGGCAGCGCAAGGCGTCCATCGCCATCTCAAGCCGCGAGTCCAAATCCCAGGCGTCTATCGCATCCAGCTTTTCCTGCACCGCGCCCTGTCTTTCGAGAAGCTGTGCCATCTCGTCATCTGACATCGGCTCTGCGAATTTATTATTAATCTCGTCATACTCTTTCAAGAGGCCGACAGTCTCCGCGACGGCCTCTTCGACCACTTCGCGCACGGTTTTGGATTCGTCAAGCTTTGGCTCCTGTTCCAAAAGCCCGACGCTGTATCCGGTCGAGAACACGACTTCGCCGTTAATCTCTTTATCCACGCCCGCGATAACGCGCAGGAGAGAGCTTTTACCGGAGCCGTTCAATCCCAGGACACCGATTTTCGCGCCGTAGAAAAATGAGAGGTAAATGTCTTTGAGAACGGCCTTCTTGTCATAGAATTTACTGACACCGACCATTGAGAAAATTATCTTGTTGGGTTCTTGTTGCATGTTTTCTATTACCAGAAAGAAGAGCTAAGGACAGAACATTCTCTTTGCGTTCTTTGCGTCTTCTTCTTCGCGTTCTTTGCGTTTAAAATTGAGGCTTAAACGCAAAGAACGCAAAGGTTTTTCGCAAAGAACGCAAAGAGAATTCTCAAACAGTTAATCTCTTTCAGCTCTTGCTTCGCATAAATAATTACTGCGGCACGTAGGCCGAAGCGACAGGAACATCTCCATTCAAACCAAACGCTGTCGCGAAGTTTGAATTGTTCGAGCTGCGTGTGATGTACCAAACGCCGTTCGAGGGGCGAAAGACTGCTATGTCTTCTTTGCCGTCGCCGTCATAATCGGCTGCGCTGGGGATGTCCGTGCCGAGTCCCCATTGAAATGCGAACAGCGAATTGCCGCTGCTGCTACGCAGGATGTACCAGATACCCTCGGAGGGACGGTAAACCGCGAGGTCGTCATAGCCGTCACCGTCGTAATCTGCGGGAACGGGTCTGTCCGTGCCGGTTCCGAACTTTTGCGCGATGACACCTGCGAAAGAGCCTATGATAGACCAGACGCCATTGTTCGGGTCAAACACGGCGATGTCTGTCACGCCGTCGCCGTCATAATCCGCTTGCACGGGCTTGTTACCGGGCAGCCCGAAAAAGTTTGTTCTGAGACCGTTGGTCGAACTCAGGATGATAAACCACGCGCCGCTTGACGGGCGATAGATGGCCACGTCCGTTTTATCATCGCCGTCGTAATCTCCCGGCACGGCTTTGTCCGTACTGACGCCCCAGAAGACAGAGCGCAGCGAGTTCGTGCGGCTGTTCAGGATGTACCAGATGCCGTCCGCAGGGCGAAAGACAGCGAAGTCCGTTTTGCTGTCGCCGTCGTAATCTCCCGGCACGGGCAAGTCGCCGTTCATGCCGAAGGCTTGTGAGCGAACCACGCCGTTAGAGCTTTGCAAGACGTACCAGACTCCGGTGTTCTGGCGAAAGACAGCGATGTCAGCTTTACCATCGCCGTCAAAATCGCTCTTAACCTTGCGCGCGGAGGTGTTGATCTTTGTGAGAAAAGCATCCGCGTTGCCGCCGATGGCGCTTTGAAAAGCTCCCGGCGTGATAAAGAAGTTTCTGGTCGCACGCCCTGTGACATAAGCGTTGTTGCTGTTGTCTGCGGCGATCCCGAAACCGTAATCGTTCGCGCTGCCGCCATAGAGCGTGGAAAAGAGCAATGCGCCGTCACGGTTAAATCTGGAAATAAAAGCATCGTCCAGACCGCGCGGCGGGCGCACGGCGCGCTTGGTCGGAAAATCGCCGGAGTTGGAACGCCCTGTCACATAACAATTGCCGCCCGCGTCGGCTGTGATGCCGGAGCCTCTTTCCAGATTGTTGCCGCCGAGGAAGGTCGAAAAGACCAGCTCGCTCCCGCTCGGATTCAATTTAGTGACAAAAGCATCCGGGTCATTTAATTCAGACTGAAATGCATTCTTCATGGGAAAGTTGGCAGACCTTGTGAAGCCTGTGACGTATGCGTTGCCGCTCTGGTCAACGGCCAGAGCATCCGCTGCATCAACCAGATTTCCGCCGATGAAGGTCGAGTACAGCACAGCCGTGCCAGTGCTGTTGAGTTTCGTGATGACGACATCATCCGAGCCGCCATTCTCTGTTTGAAAAGCGTTTGGCGTGACCGGATAGTCGAACGAGTTGCTCACGCCCCCGAAATAAATATTGCCCGCCGCATCAACGCCTCCCGACGCGAGGTTCATGGCATCACTTGCGACGCCGCCAAAGTAGGTGGAAAAAATCATTGTGTTGGTGCTTAAGTTCAGTTTGCCGACAATGAAATCCGCCTGCCCCGCGCTGAACGGTTGCAGAGCGTTCGCGGTTGGGAAATTAATAGAGCCTGTCGCTCCCGCAAAGACGACAACATCTGCGCCTTGGTTCTTGATAAAGAGGCATGTGTCGCCGCCCGAGCCTCCGAGGTAGGTCGAATAACTCAATGCGCCGCTGCTCGTAAATCTTGCGATGAAGCCATCATTCTGACCTATGTTCGCTGCCTGAAACGGCGTCAGCGTCGGAAAGTTTACAGAGAGCGTGTAACCGCCAACGAATATCTCGTTGGCGGGGCCGAGCGAGATACTAAAAACTCTGTCTTCGTCGCTGCCGCCGAAATATGTGGAATAGAGCAAGGCTGTGCCGGTCGGATTAAATTTGCTGATAAAACCATCGTAATTTCCGCCGGTCGCGGGTTGATGCGGAGTCATCGTCGGAAAGTCCGCCGAAGGCGTGACGCCGCCGACGTAAATATTCCCGCCCGCGTCAACCGCGATGCCGAAACCCGCTTCGATGGTAAAAATGTCGTCGCCCGCGCTGCCGCCAAGGTAAGTGGCAAAGACAATTACAGGGTCAATGACGAGCGGCTTGCTTCGGTCATAATCGCCGAGAGTAAAACCAACTACGGATGAGTTCGGAGTTCGGAGTTCGGAGTTCGGAGTTCGTTTAATCGCATAGCTGCTCGCGATCTCTTTTTTGATGCCGTCAATTTCCTGATAGGCAAACGGCGCGTGCTGGCGCACGACGCGCTTGCCGACCTGCAAGAGCAAATCGCCCTTCTCATCAACACGGATGTTTCTGGCATTTTCAAAACTCAGCTCGATGACATCAGGATTGGCGTTCGGCGCGACCAGAAAATCGTACTCAAGCTGTCGCTGGTTGCCGTAGTAAACCAGATCAACGCCCTCATACACATTGCCGTATTTCACCTTCGCGTAAGTGGCAACATCTTGCTGCCATTTGCCGGAATCATTGCCGGTGTAATAGTTCGAGCGACCGGGCAGCTCATCCAATCCTTCAATCTTTGAATCGGCATTGGCATTGGCGAGCTTCATTTTTAAAACATCAGGCGCTAAGACTTCGTGCTTGCCGTCGGAGGATTTTTTCCGGTTCGGCAAGACCAATTCGGCTGCGGTCTGTTTCAAGAGCAGGGCATGGCTGCGGCTGCGCGACACGAAGCGCACGCTCTGGTCTGTTTGGCCTTGATTCAATTCAAAGTGCAAAGGTATCTGCGCGAAATTTTCCGCGATGGATTTTCGCTCTTCGAGGCTCAAGATTTTTGCGGCTTGCGCTTGTGGGGCGAGAGAAGTTTTGGTTCCTGCTGCGTGATGTAAGAGAAACACGGAACAAATAACCGCAGCCGCGAAACACAGAGAGACGATTAGCCTGATGTTTAATTTCATTACGAGGGCTCCTTAATTTGTTGAAGAGATTTTATTCGCCGATGATTTTGACCAGCACGCGCTTGTCCCTGTTGCCGTCGAACTCGCCGTAGAATATCTGTTCCCACGGCCCAAAGTCCAATTTTCCGCGCGTGATGGCGACGACGACTTCGCGCCCCATGAGCTGCCGCTTGTGATGCGCGTCGCCGTTGTCTTCGCCCGTGCGATTGTGTTGATAGACTTCAGGGCTGGGGTCGAACGGGGCTAATTTTTCCAGCCAGCGTTTGTAATCTTCATGCAAGCCCGGCTCGTCATCATTGATAAAGACGCTGGCCGTGATGTGCATCGCGTTGACGAGGCACAAGCCCTCCTGCACTCCGCTCGATTCGACTTCTTTGACAATATCCCGCGTGATGTTCACAAAACCCATCCGCGCCGGAACACGAAACGACAAATACCGCGTATGAGACTTCATCTTCCCTTGGGTTCTCCTTGAAAACTTTGCCACAGAGACACAGAGACACGGAGATCAGGAAACAGGAAAGAGATAGAAGCTTTTAATTGCTTGCTTACTCTCTGTGCCTCTGTGTCTCTGTGGCTAATCCTTAATTGCTAAAGAGCCTGTCCAGCATGTCCGCCAGCCTGTATCCGGCGAGCGCGATGGCTGGCTCTGCGACGGTGTGCGCCTGCTTGCGATATTTTTCTGACGGAGTTTGAAAACGCTTGAGCCATGATGGATAGACGGATGTTTTAGCAGAGGCCAAGCCTTCCTGCGCCCACGCGGCGTACTCGCCCTGCTTGAGCCGCGCGTTCATCTTTGATTCCGGGTGACGCTGCATGATGACGGAAGCGAGGCGGTTGGCATACGCCAAATCCGTCTCGCCTCCGTTGCGCGGAAAGCTCTTGTTTAAAATGTCGTCCCAGTAGCCATGCAATCTTTTCGCCTCTCTCGGCGGCGTCTCTTTCGGCGACAAGAGGAAAAGGTTGCCGCCCTGATCTCCCTTTGGCTCTGTGTCCGTGACACGCGCGCTGGTGTGCAGAGGCTGGTGTATGTCGCCGACCAGATGCAGTATCCACGCGACATCAATTCCGCGCATGCCCGCAGCTCTTTTTTTATCCACGACTGAAGCTTGCAGAAAGCCGAGCCGCTCGACGATGTTGATTTTTTCGGGTTGCAGCTCAGGCGCATCCACAGCCATTCCGTTCTGCTGCCGCCAGAAAAAGTTTGTGAAGTGCCAGATAGAATGATGATATTTTTCTTTGCGCTGCGGAAACTCGTCGCTGCGCACGATGTCGGCCCAAGTCGCGGCGAGCATAAACAAATCGCGCTGGCGAAAGATTAAGGGACGATTATCCGCAGGCAACAGGCTCGCAAGGTCTGCATCCGCCGGAGCCTGCATCATCAAAGCCATGATGCGCTGGCGCGTCTGCGGCTCCATCTTCTCCCACGCGATGCGCGCCACGACTTCATGTCCCGTATAATTCCAGGCCAGTGCGGATTGCGGCACGAGCAAGCTGCCCATGACGAGCAGGACACAGATCAAACGTTTCTTCATTTAAAAAGATTTCCTTTTCGAGACGTTCTGCTGCGGGCATTCAAGCAGGGGGAGCTTTACCACTTTTCGCCCTCAAAAATACAATACAAAAAAACAAACGCAAAGGACGCAGAGGCTTCCGGCGCCTACTTGCCGCAACAATTTTTCCAACACCGCTCCTCTTGCCGGCTCCCACCTGAGTTTATTGCATTGTGATTTCATTTTAGTGAATCAGGTCTTAATACTGTTAGTTGGAACTCGAATTGCTTATTAACTGACAGAAGCAGAATTGTGTCCTGATTACGACCAATGGGAAAGGTTTTAAGAAAAGATGGAAAGTAAAGACCCCAGAGACCAGAAAATTAACGCAACCGATAAAGAGCCGTTTGATGCGGAGCGGACAATTGTCACGCCGCATTTTCTGGGTCAAGAGGCGACAAGGAACGCTCAGCCAGCCGTCCCGCTTTCTCAAATCAATCACAAAAGAACATGGCCGACCCCTCTCATCATCGTCGCGTTGCTGTTCGGTTTAGCCGCAGGCACTTTCGCCAGCATGCTCGTTCTGCGATCTGGAACGCAGCCGGCACAGGCGACCGTTCCGGCTCAGCCAATGGCAGAAGATGCAGAGGTTCACACGCCGGAGCAGGCATCTTTGTCAGAGGAGACGCCCGCGTTTGAACCTGCACGACAAAAAGCTTCTGCTAATGAGATGGAGAGACCAGCGCAGATGGCTTCCAACAGGGATAACGCCCCGACGGAAGCGCGCGAGGAGACGAAAGAGGGCGAAGTCATTCAAGCGGCAGACGGTCAGGATGCGACCGCGCTGCGCGGTGCGCTCAGCGAATGGGTGGCGGCGACCAATGCTCGTGATATTGATAAGCAGATGGGCTTTTACAATACGAAGGTTGATGCCTTTTACCTCTCACGCAATGCTTCGCGCGAGGACGTGCGGGCGGAGAAGGCGCGCGTCTTCGCGCGTGCGCGCGTGATTGACGTGCGGGCGGCAGAACCGCAGATTAGAGTCAGCCCCGACGGCAACGCGGCGACGATGCGCTTTCGCAAAAAATATGCGATTGAGGGCAGCGGACAAGATCGGCGCGGCGAGGTTGTGCAGGAATTGCGCTGGAAGCGTGTCGGCGGACAATGGCGAATCGTCAGCGAGCGTGACGTGAAAGTAATTGGTAAATAACGTCAGTTAAAAGTAAGGCCACTCAAAGAGCCTGCGTAGCAGGCGACAGCATGTAGCCCCATGCGTGAGCATGGGGCATGACGTTGCCAGACATGATTTGAGCCTGCGTAGCAGGCGACAGAGTTGATACCGGAAAGTATCTGTCGCCAGCTACGCAGGCTCTGGTGTTGATGGATGCTGAGTGTCCCCATGCTGGCGCATGGGGCTACACGCTGCCGCCCGCTAACGCGGGCTGGTCGCCTCGCTCTACTTACTTTCGATACTTGTATTTTCCAACACTTCGATCAGGTGCAGGCGGCGCACGTCAATGGTCAGAGTCTCGCTGTCGGTCGCGCGGTTGTAGATGTCTTGGAAACGCGCGTTCCAGATCATCTCGTCAAAGGTGTAAGAAGAGCGCGTGTGAACTACCTGCGAGAACGTCTCGTCAATGCCCGTCAGCAGGATCAGAAACTCAGCGTTCGATTTGACCAGATCAGCCTGCGTCAAGCCGTAGAGCGGGCTTTGCTCGTCAATCGGATGCACGATTGTCCAGCTCAAAGGAAAGAAAGTCACCTTGTTACGCTCAAGCGTCATCGGATAGAAACGGCGAATGCTCTTGCCGTCATCCTGCTCAAAACGTGTGAAAAGGACGTTGGCTCCTAACTCGATAATTTGATTCTTGCGCGCGTTGGTCAGCCGGAACTCGAAAGCCGTCAGCCCCCTGTAAGGCGCGATGATCGCGTGCTGGCTAAAGATAATTTTGGCCGTAGGCCGCGAGAAACGCGCGAAGATCACGCCCGTAAACAAGGCGACGCTGATAATCCCGACCAGAGCTTCGACCGTCACCACCAGATTTGACGCGTACCCGATGGGACTGATGTTGCCGTAGCCGATGGTCGCAAACGTGTCTACGCTGAAAAAGAAAGCGCGCCAGAACAGCTTGCCATAAGGCTCTGCCTCCGGCGCGCTCAGAGCGCCTGCTCCACAGAGCATGAAAGCGAAGGTAAATAACAGATTGACCAGCACGTAGTAGAGCGTCATGAGCGCCAGAAACTTCAGCCACGACATCGTCAGCAGCGCGTGATAGAGACTCAGCGACTCCCAGAAGTTCAACCCGTCGCGCGAGACATTAAAGCTCCCGTCCTTGTTAAGCAGCCGCTGCCGGCTCTCGCCCGCGACGACCGAACCGAAACCGAGATCGCGAATCTCGTCCGGGCTGATGACAGGATGTCTGGCCTTGATGCTCATATCATTCAACTTTCGCGCAAGAGAGCGCGAAAGCCCGCCTGTTGAAAATGCTCGTCAGTGGTTAAGGCTTCGGTTAAGCCCTGCTCTTTCATTACAACGAACGAGATACAGTCGGTGATGCCCCAACCCTTATCCGGCCTGTTGCGGTAAAGTTCAAATCCACGCTGATAAAGGTCTTCTGAAATTGGAATAATTTCCACGTGCGGATCAGATTCCAACGCATGCAGCAATTGGACAGCCTCTTGACGGTAACGCTGTTTGGAAAGGGCATTGCCGATTTCCAATATGACTGCGCGCGTGGTGATTAGCTGGGCTTCCTCTGTTTCCAATTGTTCGGCTAGATTGACGGCACGGGCATGGTGCTGGTCGTTGGGAGCGGCGAGGGCGATAGCATAGGCAGCATCAAGGAAAACTTTATTCACCGTCGTTTATTTCTCTCTCGTAGAGATACTCTTCAAATCGCTCAGACCAATCGGCGGGGCCTTCTAAATTGAGCGTGCGTGCCGTTTTCAAGAAAGAGACGGATGGTTTCTCAGTCTCATCTGTGGTTTCAATAGTGATTCTGACGCGCGTGTCCGGCGCAAGCTCCAAAGGCTCATCCGGGTGTAAGACCTTGCCGTCGAATGTAGCTTCTAATGTCTTCGTCATATTTAAACCTTTGCTGCTCAAATCCGTCGCGCTTCCCAAAGTATATACCCTACAAGCACTGCGTACAAAAAAGACCGGCGAGGTGGTGTGCCTCTGCCGGTCTTGATTGATGCGAGCGATGCTAAATGTCAGCAATGCGCGCTCTGCTTGATTGTCAGGCGAGGGGTTTATTCTTCGCCTTCGTCTGCTTCCGCAGCATCTCCGTTGCCGGTGGCGGGAACCACCGCAGCCGCTCTGGTAGAGACGGGAGCGGGCACGTCCATGCCGCCGGTGGTCTCTGGAAAATCTTCCGAGTCGCGGTCATGGCGTCCCTGCGCAACCGTCTCGTCGCGTTCGACTTTGACGTTGCGGTAATACTCCATACCCGTCCCGGCAGGAATCAGGCGTCCCATGATGACGTTCTCCTTGAGGCCGCGCAGGTAATCTATGCGCCCCGAAATTGCAGCTTCGGTCAGGACGCGCGTCGTCTCCTGGAACGAGGCCGCAGAGATAAAGGAGTCTGTCGAAAGAGACGCTTTCGTGATGCCCAAGAGGAGCGGGTCTGCCTGTGAAGGCTCGCCGCCGCCCTCGACCACGCGCTGGTTTTCGTCCATAAAGCGGAAACGGTCTACCTGTTCGTCGAGCAGGAATTCCGTGTCGCCCACTTCGCGTATCTTCACCCAGCGCAGCATCTGCCTGACAATCACTTCGATGTGCTTGTCGTTGATGTTGACGCCCTGTAAGCGGTAGACCTCTTGAATCTCGTTGACGAGATATTCCTGCAAGCGGTTCATACCCATCACACGCAGGATGTCATGCGGGTTCAAGGGGCCGTCCATCAGGGCTTCTCCGGCGCGGGACCCAAAGCAAACATCCCGGAAGATATAGCGTCCGCGCCGGCTGAACCACTAGGGAAGGCC
>JACMLC010000035.1 GCA_014379795.1 Pyrinomonadaceae bacterium | reverse complement strand
CGTGCGCGCGCACAAGTTCAGAAGCTTTCTGACCGTGCTCGGCATCGTCATCGGCGTGATGACGGCCATCGTGATTGCCTCCATCCTGACGGGCCTTCGGCAGAACATCGTTGCCATCATCGAAGAGTACGGGACGAATAATATCTATGCCTTTCACCTCTCGACGGGCTTTGGCCACGAAGACCGTTCGGAACGCACGCGCAAGCCTTTGACCGTCGGCGATGTCGAAGCCATCCGCGCTTCGTGCCCTGCGGTCGAGGATGTCGCGCACGTCGCGCCGAACGTGGGTTATACGGGCGGGCCGTTTGACGACAATATTATTTATAACGGATTGAATTATCGTTGGGGCAACACGCAGGGGGTCTCGCCGAACTACGCGGACATCACGAACATCATGCTCAGGGAAGGCCGCTTTATCACAGAGGCGGACGACCAGCAGCGGCGCAAGGTTTTGGTCTTGGGCGTCAATGCCATCGAAGCCCTGTTTCCGAATCAGGACAGGGGCATCGTCGGAACTTTGGTCAAGATGGGCGGGCATACTTTTGAGATCGTCGGCGTGTTGGAGAAAAGAAAGGCAGGCTTCTTTGGCGAGAACGAAGAAGACAATGCTGTGTTCCTGCCGTTTCGCACGGCGCAAAAGCTCGCTCCCGCGCGCGGCTATTTGTTGATGGTGATACAGGGACGCTCCGGTCAATTGAATGATGCGCTCGAACAATCCAGAGAAGTCCTGCGCCGTCGCCGCCAGGTCAATTTCAACGACCCGGACAATTTTGACATCAAGACCGCAGATAAGTTTATAGAGCAGTTCGACAGCATCACTGCCATGATCGGATTGATTGCGATTGCGATTTCGAGCCTTGGCCTGTTGGTCGGCGGCATCGGCGTGATGAATATCATGCTCGTCTCTGTGACCGAGCGCACCAAAGAAATCGGCATCCGCAAAGCGATTGGCGCGCGCAGGCGTGACATCGTCAATCAATTTTTGTTTGAAGCCATGACGCTGACTTTTATGGGCGGCCTGATCGGAGTCGTGCTCGCGGTCGGCATCAGCAAGCTGATCATGTTCTTGGTTCCCTCGCTTCCGGCGCAGATTCCGCTCTGGGCTGTCATTTCAGGTCTGACCGTCTCGGTCGGCGTTGGCCTCGTCTTCGGCGTCTGGCCTGCGCGCAAAGCCTCGCGCCTAGACCCCATCGAATGCCTGCGCTACGAATAAAATCTCATGTCCGACCCGCCCGCTACCGCAGGCGGTTCTGACTGATGCCTTCAAATGTAGAGGACGATGCTGTCCCGGCATTTTTTATTTGCCCGCGTCTGGCTTCTGTTAGAATGCTGCCTGAATCGGAATAGAGCAAAGTGGCACATGAGCGCGCCGAGTGGTCATGTGCTGCTTGAAGATAAAACCAATCGAGCATTGATTAAATGACTTCAGACAACAGGCACGGGCGCGATCTGGTGCGTGAGTATCTGGCATATTTGCAGGTTGAGAAGGGATTGTCTGCGAACTCTCTGGAGAGCTACACGCGTGACCTGAAAAAGCTGCAAAAGTGGGCGGTGGTGAAGGGCGTCCCGGTAGCCGACCTGACGCGGAAAGACTTGCGCGAGTGGATCGCGCAGTTGTCGCGCGAGGGGCTATCGCCTTCAACCGTCACGCGTGCGGTCAGCGCGGCGCGCGGTCTCTTTCGCTTTCTGATGCTCGACGGACATTTGAAGATACATCCTGCCGAAGACCTTGATACGCCGCAGCGCATGGCCTACCTGCCGCAGTTTCTGACGGAAGACCAGATGGAGTCGCTGCTTGACGCGCCCGATACGGAGACGGGCGAAGGCCAGCGCGACCGCGCGATGCTCGAATTGATGTATGCGACGGGCTTGCGCGTCTCGGAAGTGGTGTCGCTCAAGCTGGCAGAAGTTGATTTGGACGCAGGACTCATCACCTGTCACGGCAAGGGCAGCAAAGAGCGGCGCGTGCCGCTCGGCAGAAGCGCGACGCACTGGCTGGAGCTTTACATCGGCTCACGCGCACGAAGGGGAAGCAGCAGCCCTTTGCTCTTTATCAACCGGACGGGACGCCCGCTCACGCGTCAGGCTGCGTGGGCGACTATCAAACATTACGCGGAGCGAGCGCGGCTCGAAAATGTTTCGCCGCATACCCTGCGCCACAGCTTTGCCACGCACCTGTTGCAGCGCGGGGCGGATTCGCGTTCGGTGCAGGCGCTGCTTGGACACAGTGACATTTCGACGACGCAGATTTATACGCACATCACGGACAATCACCTGCGCGCCACCTACGACAGGCATCACCCGCGCGCCTCGCTGACGCCGCTGACTGTCATTAAGACGGATGAAGAGTAAGCTGCGGCTTGGGATTAAGCAGCCGTGAGCATTAAAGCTTTCGCCGCTTCGGATGGGATTTCGACAAAAACAAAATATGTTGCCGGATAAAGATAATCTTCTCCGGTTTCGTCTATCACTCGGATGTAATTACTTCTCGCCGCAGATTCATCCGGCAAGACTTGATAAACAGTTCTGACCTTCAAATCATCAGGATAACCTGCATTATTAAGACAGATAGCAAATCGCGGCTGTGGATTTTCGGTTTCCATAACACTTAATCCAAATATCGTTTGATTTTCATTGCAGGATATAATCAGTTTTGTCCGAGAAACTCAAGACGAGCAGCCGAACGACCGGGTTCTCTAATTGCTCTTGGCCTTCATACATAATAAAATCGCTCGTATGAAAAAAGTAATAATCATTCTGGTCATCGTCGTCGGCATCGCGGTTGGCATAGTGGCTCTGTCAGCAAGGCGCAACGATTCAACGAAGCACGAGCACGAATCCAACATGGATAAGGTTTCCGTCCCGCCGCAGACGGCGCGGGTTCCGGCTCACTTCGAGGACGCGAAGAGCGCGCTCCCGCTGAAGGCCACGCTTGATCCGATGCAGTTCTTTGGCAAGACGCGGCAGGCTTATCAGGTCGCCAGAGAGATACCGGAAACCTTAGCGCAGCTTCCATGCTATTGCTACTGCGATCAGGGTTTTGGTCATAAGAGTTTGCATAGCTGTTATGAGGACGACCATTCTGCGCACTGCGCGACGTGCGTGGACGAGGCGTTGATGGCCTACCGGCTGCAAAAGGAAGAGAAGCTCTCGCCGCCGCAGATACGCGAAAAGATTATCGCGGAATTTTCTCGTTAGCTTTGAGAGGACGCGTGCGGCGCAAGTCATGGCTGATGTCGCCCGCGCTTCCGCGTGCGGCCTGCCGTTTTCCGAAATCCCGGATACGAAACCATTATCTCGCATTGACTACGGGGCGGAAGTTGTGTTAAAAAGTGCCCCCGAAGGTAGATAGTGAGTCCTGTCCGGCGTTGTCTCTGGACATTCATCGCAAGATTCAAGTTTACATCTTCAGCCTGTGCTTAATTGTTG
>JACMLC010000288.1 GCA_014379795.1 Pyrinomonadaceae bacterium | reverse complement strand
TTTCTGAAAACTAAAAACTGAAAACTATTCCTTCTTGTTACTCATCACTTATAACTTATCACTTTTTTCTGTTGCTTCCGAGACCAGAAATTCGGGCGTCACAATCATGGGCACAAAAAATCCGGCGGCGGTATTAAAGAGGCGGATGCGCGCCTGCCTGCGCACATTCGCCAGATGTCCGAAATTCCATGTGACCAAATAATCTATTTTGTGAAAGGATGCAAGAGCGACATGCAAGGCATCGGCGAGATATTTGCGATGAAAGATGCCGCGCGTCAGATAGCCTTCGGCGAGAATGGCTGCTTCTTCCGTCAACTCGACCTTTTCCAGCGGGCGCACGAGACTCAAATAACCAGTCCGGTGCGGCTCCGGCACGCGCTCCAGTTCACGCTCGACCAGCACGGATGCGACCGCACGATATTCAGGCAGCTCATGCTCCCACCAGCGAATCGTCAGGTCGCGCCGGAATGGTTCGCCGTTGTCCAGATACGCGCCGACGACGGATGTTTCAAGATACAAGCTCTGCTTCATGGCTGTCCGGGAAGAGTAACCTCGGTTGGTTTGTTGTCTGTCTTACTTTTCGCTTTCCCTTGCAAAGGTTCAAGACGCACAATAGCTCTGGGGAAATCAAAAGTCACGCGAAAGTGGCGCAGAAAATTTGCGCCGAGAATTCCCATCTGGTCAAATCCGGCTGTCTCGTTGACCGGCTCAAGGTCTAAGACGGCGGCGTGAATGCCCTCGCGCGCGTGTGCGCCGAACGAGACGCGCGGCAGATAGAGCGCCGTCACGTTCTCGGCGATTCCTGCCGCTCCGTAGACAACCATTTTTCCTCCCTGCGCAAAGCGCGACACGTCTTCAATCTTGGTGAGCATTTCGGATACCACAGAAATATCCGCGCCGGTGTCAATGATAAAGTTGAGCGGTCTTTCGATTCCCTCGATTCGCACTTCGCCGCTCAAAAAACCGCTCGACGTAATACGCATCGGAATCTCAAGGCTGGGCGATTGCGCCTTGTCGCCCTTGCTTTCGTCATTCTTAAAAACGCTGCGCATCGGCGCGGCATCATCAGACTTGCCGCGCACCAGCGAGAGCTTGTGCGTGTCGTAATCAATGTTGGCGATGTACTTGGAGATGACAGAGAGACCCACGTAACCGTCAACCGGCTTGCCGGAGCTGTAAAAGCGACGAATATAGACGGGCACGTTTGAGATGCGCGCTTCTCCGATTTCCATATTTGACAGAAAGCCATAAACGATCTCGAAGCGTCCGCCGCCGCCAATTGCGCGGGCTGTGCCGCCGCGCGCGACGGGCTTGATGCCGAGACGCTTGGCCGTCTCTTCGGATAACACGGACATGCCCGATCCGGTATCAAGCACAAAGCGCAGCTTTTCTTTCGAGCCGTTAATGCGTATCTGCAAGATTGGCCGGTCACTGGTTTCTTCAAAAGCGACGGACGCGCGGTTTTCGCCGCCGGGCGAATAGAGCGAGCCTTGATCGCCCAGATAGCGCAGAAAATCTATCAGCCCGCGAATGCGTGCACGGCGGTCTGTGTCGGTCTTGGGCGCGATGGAAAGAAAACGCTCGTAAGCGTCTGCCGCCTCCTTATAACGCTCTGTGCGCGCGGCCACCTGTCCGAGGTCAAAGACGTAATCAGGCTCGCTCGGATCAATAAAAGCTGCGCGCTGCAAGCCCCTGATACTCTCATCCAAACGGTTCTCGTAAAAAGCAACCATGGCGAGTCCCGCGACCGCTCGCGCGTCATCGCCCTTGAGGCTCAAGGCCGTGCGAAACTCTTCAGTCGAACGACGAAAATCGCCGGACGCCAGAATAATCGCTCCGAGCAGAGAGTGCCCGCGTGAAGATAAAGGGTCTTCGCCGATCACGCGCGCCGCATGATCGAAAGCGTCTTGCAAATTTCTCTTCTTAAAGAGCGCAAAGCTCAGGCCGAGACGCGCACGCGAATCGCGCGCATCTTTTGATAGCAACTCGCGAAACAATTTTTCCGCTAAATCAAACTCTCCTTCGCGCAAGGCACGCTCGGCGCGACCACGCGTTTTGTTATCGGCCTTCACAGGCTTGGGCAAAATCAGCGCCGCCGCGCACAGCGCAGCGCAGATTAGCAGGACGACCACCGCACGAAGAGAAAAGTGTGCAGCCAGATAAAAACGATTTGAGTAAATAAAACGTAATCCCGCTTTATTATTTTGGATGGTTTGAATCATTTTTGCGCTTAACCTTTCACTTCGATAATTTCCCTTGCTTTACTTTAATACTTCGCCGGTCTTCATAGACCAGAGCACCAGGTCAAGCTCGTCGAAATCAATGCCGAGGTCGTGTGCGAATCTTTTCAAGCGCTGCTCGGTTTCCAGATAACGCGCGCGTGTGGTGGGCGGCTGCGGCGATTCTATGATGCCGAGTTCGGCGAGACTGCGCAAGATATGCTTGTCCAGAATCGCATAACCCCTGAACCCGATGTTGCGCAAGAAGTGGCTGGCCTCTTTGTATCCGAGTCCCTTGATGCGCCGCTCGCGCGCCAGCCAGTCGCGCCGCTCAAGCGATTCTGTAAAACTCTCCAAACGCTCGCGCAGGCGCATCCCGCAATCTTCTGTTAAATAGTCGCGCGTCGTGACGATATAGCCGGGACGCGCACGCGGATAACGATGAACGCCCACGAGCGCACGCGTCATTTCTTCATGCGTGCCGTCACGCAGCAAGGGTCTGACGGCTTCAACGGAGCGCAAACCCATCCGCGCCGACGCGCCAGCCGTGAAAATGCAGTAGACCAGCTCTTCCCACAGCAGCGCGTCGCTGCCCTTTTTCCAGATGTCACGAAACTGCGCGAGACGCGCACCTATCTCGCCGCGTCTTGCCCGGTGTGCTGCACGTATGTTTTCAATTGTAACGAATTGGTTGTCTGGTCTCACGAGGTTTTTTTTAAGGAAGATTGTAAGAGCGTGCTCCGAGCATTGTCAACGAAATGAGTCTGATGAGTGTTTCACAAAATCAAAGTATCAGCCACAGTGACA
>JACMLC010000287.1 GCA_014379795.1 Pyrinomonadaceae bacterium | reverse complement strand
TCCGGCAACAGAGCGGCAAAGCATTCTTCAAATGCGCCTACGCGCAAAGCCTCCGTCGCTTCTTCTTCAAAACTTTTGGTGTCGGCGGCGACCGGAGATTGATCGAACAATTGACGCTCGCGCTCCGCTTCGCGCAGGTATTCCAGATGCACAAGGCGCGCGACGCCAACCGAGTAGCCTTGCGCATTCTGAATCGTTTCGCCCGCCTGTAATTTGCCGATGACGCGATTGAAAGTCCGGTCGGTCAATTCTTCTGTGACGGCGCAACCGCGCCACTCGAAAAATTTCAAGAGCCGCGTTCTGATCTCTTCGTACAGCTCGCCTGCGCGCGCGCGATCCGAATCGAGCAAAGACAGGAACTGCTCGAAACCTTCCGCCGTCAAAGCCCATTTATCAGCCAGCCGCGTAGTCATAAAAGTTTTGCGATGCGTGCGCGAGTGTTCAACTGCCGCTACTTCTCCTGACGAGCTGGCATCAATATATCACCCTTTACCAATCCGTAGTTTTGGAATTAGTATGAGTCGTAAGTTTTCAAACGATGCCACCCGGATGTTTGTACCAATCATCCATAATCGCTCAAAGTCCTAAAATATGGCTCAACAAACTTCCCTACAGACGATGCGACAAGGCCGGACTGCCTGCTATCTCAAGCTTGTCTTAACCATCATCCTCCTGCTCTTAACCGGCACGAATCATTTGACGTTGGCGCAACAAGCGGCAACGCCGGAGACTCCAACGCCGCAGGATGAAAAGCATTTGGCGGCTGAGAAGCTGGTCACCGAAGCGGACGCGCTTTTTGCTAAAGGCACTGCGGAATCAAGGCGCGCGGCGATAGAGAAATACCAAGAGGCAGTAACGCTCTTTCACGTCACCGGTCACAAAAAAGAGGAAGCCGATGCGCTTAGTAACATCGGAGCGATCTACAATAGCTTGAGCGAAATGCAGAAGGCCATTGAATTCTTCCAACAGTCTCTCCCTCTGAGGCGCGAGGCGGGCGACCGTCCGGGAGAAGCAGTCACGCTTAATAACTTTGGCGTGGCCTATCGTTCATTGGGCGACATGCAGAAGGCTCTTGAATACTACAACCAATCGCTCGCGGTCACGCGCTTGACCGGAGACCGCGACAATCAGGCATCCACGCTTAATAATATCGGAGCGGTTTACAGGGCGCTGGGCGAGATGCAAAAGGCTCTGGACGCATACGCGCAGGCTCTGCCGCTCTTTCACGAACTGAAGAACGTGCGCGGAGAAGCAGTCACGCTCAGTAACCTCGGCAGCGTTTACAAATCGCTGGGCGAGCGGAACAAGGCGCTTGAGTTTTACAATCAATCGCTGGAAAAAGCGCGCGAGGCGCAGGATCGCCGCATCGAAGGCACGACGCTTAATAACATCGGGGTCGCGCACAGAATACTGGGCGACCTGCCAAAGGCTCTGGAATTTTTCAATCAGGCGCTGGCGTTGCACAAGGCTTCCGGTGATCGTCGCGGCGAGGCCACAGTGGTCACAAATCTCGCGGGCGTGTTCGCCAATTCAGAAGAGCGGCAAAAGGCTTTGGAGTTTTACAGCGAGTCGCTCAAGCTCTGGCGCGCGGTCGGCGACCGCACAGGCGAAGCCGGAGTCTTGCAAAGCACGGGAGAGGTTCTTTACTTAACCGGAGAAAAAGATAAGGCGCTAGATTATTTCAACGAGGCGTTGCCGCTCAGGCGCAGCGTGCTGGATTATACGGGCGAGGCCGATACTCTTTATCGAATCGCGCGCTCAGAGCGTGACAGAGGCCGTCTCACGGAAGCGCGGCGCGAGATTGAATCCGCGCTCGCAATCGTCGAAACCCTGCGCACAAAAATTACCAGCCCCGACCTGCGCGCCTCATACTTCTCAACCGTCCAGCAGTATTACGATTTTTACATAGCCTTGCTGATGCAGTCGCACGCTCTCTCTCCCACCAACGGGCATGATATGGAAGCCTTCAACGCGAGTGAAAAGGCGCGTGCGCGCAGCCTGCTTGAGCTGTTGGAAGAAGCCCGCGCGGATATTCGTCAGGGCGTTGATGCCGCGCTGCTTGAGCGCGAAGACGCTTTGCAGGATTTGTTAAATGCGAAGGCCGAACGACAGACGCGCCTCTTGAGCGGCAAGCACACAAAAGAGCAGGCGGAAGCGATGGCTCAAGAGCTGGCTGCGCTGATAGACGAATACACGCAAATTCAAGCGCGCATCAAACAGGCCAGCCCGCGTTACGCGACGCTGACGCAGCCGCCGATACTCACTTTGAAAGAGATTCAGGAACAGACGCTTGATGCCGACACGATGCTTTTGGAGTACAAGCTCGGCGAAGAGCGCAGCTTTCTCTGGGCTGTCACGCGCAGCGCATTCCGCAGTTATGATTTGCCCAAACGCACAGAGATCGAAGCGGCTGCGCGCAACGTCTACGAATTGCTCACGGCGCAGAACCAACATCCGGCAGGCGAAACCACGCAGCAAAGACAGGAGCGTCTGCGGCAGGCCGGAGAAAAGTATCAAACGGCGGCAGCCAATTTGAGCCGGATGCTGCTTGGCCCGCTCGCCTCCCTGCGCGGCACGAAACGCCTGCTCATCGTCAGCGACGGCGCATTGCAGTACATCCCCTTCTCCGCTTTGCCAGACCCAGCGACCGGCGAGGTCACAAGCGCAGGCACGAACGCGCAGCCGCTCATCGTGAATTACGAGATTGTTAATCTGCCTTCCGTTTCCGTCATCTCCGAAATCAGACGCGACCACCGCCCTGTGCGCCGTGCGCCGCAAGACCTGGTGGCGGTGATTGCCGATCCGGTCTTTGATAAAGAAGATGTCCGTGTCCGAAAACGCGAAACGGGCGCGGCGGGCAAGACGACCGCATCAAGCCCGCCACAGGTCATCCAAACATCCGTCAAAACTTCTGCCGCGACTCCCGGCGCATCCGAATTAGAACGCGCCATCATTGAAGCGGGAGCCACAGAAGAAGCCTTAACCGTCCCGCGTCTTCTCTTCTCGCGCCGGGAAGCGCAGGCCATTCTGGCCTTTGCACCCAACGGCAAGAGCATGGCCGCGCTTAACTTTAATGCCAGCCGCGCGACCGCGACCGGCGGGCAATTAGCGCGTTACCGCTATGTGCATTT
>JACMLC010000286.1 GCA_014379795.1 Pyrinomonadaceae bacterium | reverse complement strand
TGTGATGAAGATCAAAAGCTTCGTAGACACCTTCGCCCGCCGCGTCAAAAGCCCGCGCCTCGGCGGAGCCTGTAATTTCCCGCGCGACGATTTGACCTCGCTGCTTGAGCGCGGCAGCCGCAACGCGCCCTTTATCATCCACGCTTTTAACGAGAAGGGACTCGCCCCGCAGCTCGGCCTCTATCTGGCGATGATCGAGTCGGAATATTGCGTCTGCCTGCAAAGCCCTACGGGGCCGCTCGGCATGTTTCAGTTTACGCAGGCCACCGGCAGAACTTACGGGCTAGACATCGTGCGCGGAGCCTCGCCCTCCAACCCGGACGAACGCTGCAAGCCTGAGCCAGCCGCGCGCGCCGCCGCCGGATACATGAAATTCTTAGCGGGCAGATACGGCACAGGCCCCTTGAGCGTCCCTTTGGCCATCGCCAGCTACAACAGCGGCGAAGGCGGCCTCTCAAGCAATCTCTCGACGGCTCTCGCCAGCGCCATGCAGGAAGAGCGCAGCTTCTGGACGCTCGTTGCCAATCAGGGCAAGCTCTCCTCGCAGTTTCAGAAAGAGAACGTCAAGTACGTCCCCAAATTTTTCGCCGCCGCCATCGTCGGCGAGAATCCGCAAGTCTTCGGCGTGCAGTTGCAGCCGCTCTCAAGCTATACTCAATAAGAAGGCAAAAGGTAAAAGTAAAAAGGTAAAAGTCAGGCGGAAGCCAAATTTTATTAAATTGCTTTTGTCCTCACTTTTGCCTTTTACCTTTTTACTTTTATCTTGTTACTTATCATGAGACCGGAAATCACACTGAGCTATTACGATGAAGCGGGGCGGCTGAGGCGCGTGCGCGTCGAATCGCTTCGCTTTAGTATCGGGCGCATTCCTGACAATGATTTGATGATAGAGCATTCGAGCCTCTCGCGCCGTCATGCGTTGATCGAGAGCTTTGACGACTCTGTGCAGATTTCGGATTGCGGTTCGCAGAACGGAACTTTTTTGAACGGAGCGCAGGTCACTTTTCCGGTCGAGCTGCATGACAATGACGTTATCAATCTGGGAGATGCCTGCGAGGTGACAGTCGAGTTCGCAAGTGCGCGCGTAGCGCAGGCGGTAGACGTTTCATCTCAAACAGCATCTTCTTCATCTCTCAGCCGTGAAGACTTGCTGCGCAGCATCGAAGCTGGTCTCGCGGCTCAAAAAACTCCGACCGTCTCGCGCACGCCGAACGCGCGGGAGCCAAAAGTTCCTTTTGAATCTTCTGCCTCGCCGCCGGGACTTAACATGTACATCATCGCGCCGGTCATCGCGGTGGTGATTCTGGCGCTCGTGGTGGTGGCGGCAGTGGCTTTGAAGGGGAGCGGCTCGCGGCGCGGGGGAGGCAATCGTTCAACCGATAAGAATCAAGAGAGGGTCACTCCGCCCGTTGACGAAACCTCGAATAATCTGCCTCGCCCTTCGCCGGAACAGACCGTGAGCGACAATCCTCCCGCCGAAGGCTCGGAAGAATTGGAAGAGGTCGAGAGAAACGCGCTCGCGGTCATGCGCAGCATCAGCAAGAGCGACCCCAATCCAGTCTTGACCGAACAGAACGTCAAAGAGATTAACGAGCGAATCAAAACTTACAAAGGCTCTGCCGCGCTCAGGGATAACTTGCGCACGCTCAAGGGACGCATCCAGCAGTTGAACGCCATGGCGAAGAGCGATGATGTCAAGCCTGCTTTCCTAGCCTTTTCCGCGCTGGCAAAGATGGACAAAGAAGGCTCGCGCGGCGATCCCTTAGCCGTCGCGCAGGGCGCGCTTCCCGGCTTGGCGAAGGCTCGCGTCGTGCATGGCGATGAGCTGGCGCATGACGCGCTCTTGACTCTGATTGCGACAGATTCTTCGACGGGCGGCGCGATTGCGCTCAGGGATTCGGTGTCAGATTTGACGAAGCGGCGACCCGATGCGAGCGCGTCCGCGATTCGCAACATCTGGTTCCTGCGAGAGAATCAGCGCATCACCCCGCAGGCTTACGATCTGGCCTTGCGCTTTCTAGCCATCGGCGCGATTGCGCAGAATCCACGCAAATACGGCATCGAAGCCGAGCCGCTCACCTTTTAGATCTTGAAAGAATCTTTATGGCTGACGAAATATCTGCACCGGGCGAATCGCAGGAATGGGTAACGGGCACGGTCGGACTCAACATCTCCGGCGAGCGTTTTGAAATGGAGATTACTGTTCCGGCTGCCCCAACTCGCGCGCGACGCATGTTGCCCGTCTTTCAATCGCTGGCCGACTCGCTGGTTGGCGTCGGCATCAAGCAGGCTGAAGCGGAGGGCGGAACCATCTCGTGCAAGAAAGGATGCGGGGCATGCTGTCGCTGGCTTGTGCCTT
>JACMLC010000034.1 GCA_014379795.1 Pyrinomonadaceae bacterium | reverse complement strand
GACGCGCTTTCGCGCAGTGCATGCGAACTTTAACGAGATCGCGCGCGTGCTCGCAGAGGCGTCTGAGAGCGAGGCGAGCGGCGTGCTTGCAGACTTGGGCGTCTCGTCGCTTCAGCTTGACGCGGCGCACAGGGGATTCAGTTTTCGTCACGACGCGCCGCTGGACATGCGCATGAATGCGTCTGGCGATGAAGAGACTGCGGCGGATTTGCTTGCCACTCTTCCGGAGGAAGAGATTGCGCGCATCATCTTTGAATACGGCGAGGAACGGCGCTCACGTCGCATCGCACGCTGGATCGTCGAGCGGCGCGAGCGCGGCGAGCCTTTACAGACAACCAGAGAATTAGCGGAGCTGGCCGCACGCGCTGTGGGGAAGCACCGGACAGATCGGATTCATCCGGCGACGCGAACTTTTCAAGCGTTGCGCATCGCCGTTAATCACGAGCTTGAAGACTTAGGCCAGTTTCTCGAAACAGCCATTGATCTTTTACAGACAGACGGGCGATTGGTCGCCATCAGTTTTCATTCGCTTGAAGACCGCATCGTCAAGCAAAGCTTTCGTCGCTTGTCAGGCCGTTGCGAATGCCCTCCGCGTGCGCCCGTTTGCTCATGCGGGGCGCGGCCAGCGGTCGAGATTTTGACTCGCCGCCCGGTGACGCCCACTGAGGCGGAAATGGATGAAAATCCACGCGCCCGCAGCGCCAAGCTCCGAGCCTGCCGGAAACTGATAAGAGTCTAGAGTCGAGAGTCAGTGGATTGACTTTAGACTCCTGACTCCTGACTCCCGACTCCTGACTCTTGGTTTTATGATGAAAAGATTACCGCTGAATCAACCGAACTTCACCATTCGTCGCGAGCGCGATACACGCGCGCTGTCGCGGTTCGCCTTACTGCTCTTTTCCGGTTTGCTGCTGGCGGGCGGTTTCATTTTTGCGGCGGGGCAGCATTTTGCCGCCGTCAATCATGGTTATGAGAGCGAGAAATTACGCCTTGAGCGCACGCTGTTGAAAGAGCAGCAGCAGCGCTTGCTGCTGGCGCGAGAGGAAGCTACCGCGCCCGCGCGACTTGAGAGCGAAGGACGCAAGGCTGGCTTACAGCCGGTCGCGCCGTCACAGATCGAGCCTGCGCAAGGTTCACAGAAGATGGCTGCTCCGGCGACCCCCGCGTTAGCCGCTCCGGCCACGCCGCTCGGTCGTTAGCCGTCGATGATCTAATCCGGTTTCCGCTCTCTCCCCTTTGATGCCGCAGGCGGCTGGCAAACATCTTTTTTGAGCATTTCCCTTCATGCGCGGCGAGCAAGAGAGCCTTTGCATCAGACCCGCGCATGATTCCAACAGAGGAACGAGCCGACGATTCATGCGTGCACGCACTAAACCCGCTTCAAAAACACGTCCTGACACTTCGCGCCGCCGCGTAGGCGTCATCGTCTGCGTGTTGTCGGTCTGGATGGTCTGTATTGCAGGGCGGCTCGTCTATCTGCAAATGGTGCAGCATGACCATCTGAGCAAGCTGGCGCGCAATCAACAGCAGGACGCTATCGAAACCAGCCCGATGCGCGGGTTGATCTATGACCGTCAGCAGCAGGAACTGGCGCGCAGCATCGAAACAAATTCTTTCTTTATCGTTCCGTCCGAAATCAAAGAGGTCGAAGACACGGCAGCGCGCCTTGCGCCATTGGTCAACGCCGAAGCGAAGAAACTGTCAGCCAACATTAAGGATGCGCAGCAAGCACGGCGCAAGTTTATCTGGCTCGCGCGCAGGCTTGATGAGCAGCAGGCAGAAAAAATTACCGCTTTAAAATTAGACGGAGTGCATACGCTCAAAGAGCCGAAGCGTTTTTATCCGAACGGCTCGCTGGCGGCGCATGTGCTCGGCTTTGTCGGGATAGATGAAGTGGGCTTGGGCGGCATCGAGCAGTTTCATAACGAACGGATACGCGGCGAGGCCGGAAAGTTTTTTATGGAAACGGACGCGCACCAGCGACCTTATCAGAGCTATGAAGCTCAATCGCGTCCCGGTCAATCCGTCGTCCTGACGATAGACCAGATGGTTCAGTTCCGCACAGAGCAGGCGTTGGCGTCGGCGGTTGAACGCGCACACGCCAAATCCGGCACGGCCATCGTGCTTGACCCGCGCACGGGAGAGATACTCGCGCT
>JACMLC010000285.1 GCA_014379795.1 Pyrinomonadaceae bacterium | reverse complement strand
GATGCGATTTTAGATTTTAGATTTGCGATTTGCGATTTGAAGAAATATCCATCTTTGCTTTTTCTTCAAATCGCAAATCGCAAATCTAAAATCGCAAATTTCTTAGCTGCGTTGTCGCCGCCGTTCGGCTCCGTACAGGGCGGCGTTGAAAATCTCTTCGATGTTGAGGACGGCTATTATCTCGCGCCCGTGCTGGATGATGCCGCGCACCAGTTCCGCGCCATGCTGGACAGCTTCGATCTCATCAACAAAGATTTCGAGGATGCGCTCTGTGCTGTCTACGGCCAGCGCGAGTTGCTCATCGCCGCGCAGCGCGATGAGGAAAGACGGGCGCAATTCTTCACCCGCTCGCCGCTCGCCGAGCAGCGAGCGCGGGTCCAAGACCGTCAGCATCCGCCCGCGCACGGACACCACGCCCAGCACGGCTTCCGGCGCGCGCGGCAACGGCGTCGGCTCGCGCCACTCCAACACGCTCGCGGCCTCGTCCGCGAAAATCCCGATCAGCCGCGCACCGGATTTGGCGACGATCAGATCGCGCCGCTCGCGCGCCTCCGCCGCCTCGTCCACCAGACCGAGCGAGCGCGGCAGAATCGAAATGTCCGCAAAGTTGTCAGGCGAATCACTCATCCCCGGACAGTCTAAAGTCTGAAAGTCTGAAGTTCAAAGCATTATTATCACCACTGCCAACTGCACACTGCCAACTGCCAACTGTTTTTCTCTTTGCGTCTCTGCGGTAAAATTACGGTTTCCGGCATCAAAACAATCTGAAACTTGAGGTAAAGCGTATATTGAATGAATATTCCATACATGAAAAGGATGCTATTAATGGCTAGTCGTCTCGCCTTGTCACTCATTATTATTGCTCTGGTATTCTCGGCAACGTTTGCGCCGCGCGCGGTCGCTCAAGTCTCCGGCGCAAGCTTTCTAAAGGATTCTTCCAACATGGCTCTACCGCAGGAGGGGCGCGTGCGTGCGCCGGAATTGAAGGGGGATCGCGGCTGGCTCAATACGGATAAGCCGCTGTCGCTCGCCGCGCTCAAGGGCAAAGTGGTGCTGCTGGATTTCTGGACTTACGGCTGCATCAACTGCATTCATATCATCCCGGACTTAAAACGCTTGGAAGCGAAGTACGCCAACCAACTGGTCGTCATCGGCGTGCATTCAGCGAAGTTCGACAACGAGAAAGAGACGGACAACATACGCCGCATCATCATGCGCTACGAGATAGAGCATCCGGTCGTCAACGATGCGGACTTTGCTATCTGGCAATCTTACGGCGTGCGCGCGTGGCCGACGCAAGTCTTGATTGACCCAGCGGGCTATGTCGCCGGAGCGGTTTCGGGCGAAGGCAACTACGAAGTGATTGATGCCGCGATTGCGAAGACCGTCGAAGACTTTCGCAAGCGCGGTGAACTCAACGAGCAGCCTTTAAAGCTCACGCTCGAACGCGCGAAGGTCGGCGATCTGCCGCTCGCCTTTCCCGGCAAAATTCTCGCGGACGCAAAATCGGATCGTCTCTTTATCGCGGACTCGAATCACAATCGCATCGTGATTACAAAACTCGACGGAACCTTGCTTGAGACAATCGGCACAGGGACGCCCGGACAAACGGATGGAGCATATGACCGCGCCACGTTTTACCGCCCGCAAGGGATGGCGCTCGACGGCGATACGCTCTACGTCGCGGATACTGAAAATCATTTGATTCGTCTCGTCAACTTAAAGACGAAAACGGTTGAAACAGTCGCGGGCACAGGCCAGCAGTCGCGCGCTTATGGCGAAGCGGGCGCGGGGCGCAGCATCGCTTTAAATTCGCCGTGGGACTTGCAGCTCGCTGGGCGCACGCTCTACATAGCGATGGCCGGGCCGCATCAAATCTGGAAGCTCGATTTGGATAAAGGACAGGTTGCCAACTTCGCAGGCTCCGGGCGCGAGGCGCGGATGGATGGAACGCTGTTGATGTCGGGCTTCGCGCAGCCTTCGGGCATTACCTCTGACGGCAAGACGCTCTATATCGCGGACAGCGAATCGAACATCATTCGCGCGATTGATGTTGCGCAGGGAATTGTTGAAACGCTGGTCGGCGGCGACCTCTTCGAGTTTGGAGACGTGGACGGCGAGGGCGATGACGTGCGCCTGCAACATCCGCTCGGCGTCGTGGCTCATGACGGCAAAGTCCTGATCGCGGATACTTATAATCACAAGATCAAACAGCTTGACCCGCAAACACGCAAGGTCAAAAGTCTCTACGGCACTGGAAAGCCGGGACAGGCGGACGGCGCGGCTG
>JACMLC010000033.1 GCA_014379795.1 Pyrinomonadaceae bacterium | reverse complement strand
TGCTTTCCTTGCATCCTGAAGAAGTCGAAACGACATCTTTCCTTGAAGGCATCGTCGAACCCTTGCGTGGCGAAGCAGCCCTGCGCGGCGTCGAGCTAAACATCTCCGTCAGAGAGCCTGAGATGCTCCTGCATGTTGACGCACGGCAAGCGCGCCGCGCGCTCTGTCATGTTCTGACAGCGGCTCTCGCGGCCACGCCCGACGGCGGCGCTGTGAACATAGCAGCACAGGCGATTAAGGGCACGCGCGTCGGCGATGAAGGAAGACGTTTTATCATCATCAATATCATAGATTCCGGTGCGGGCATTCCTGCCGAAGAAGTGCCTTTTATCTTCGACGCTTTCTGGCAGGCAGGCGGCAACAATCGCGCGGGCGCGCAGGGCGTCGGCTTAGCCATCGCTCGCCGCATCGCAGCCGCGCACGGAGGCAACATCACTGTCCGCAGCCAGCTTGGCGTCGGCACTGTCTACTCGCTGGTGTTTCCGGCCAGCCAGGCGGCAACTTTTGCTGAGCAGCGTCGCGTGCTCGTCGTTGACGATGTGCCAGACATCATGTTGCTCTTGGGCAAGCTGGTCGAGCGGATGGGGTATCAGGTCGAGACGGCTTGCTGTGCCACAGAGGCTCTGGAAATTTTAGAGCTGAAAAAGATTGATTTGCTCATCACCGATTGGGCGATGCCGGGTATGAGCGGCGGCGAGCTGATCGCCAAGCTCAAACAGGACGCGCGCTGGCGCGACATTCCTTCCATCGTCCTGACGGGGCATGACACGGAAGCTGAACGCGATGGAGCCTTGATGGCTGGCTGTGACTGCTTTCTGGTCAAGCCGGTCAAGCGTGATAAGCTTCAAAGCGTGATTAATGAATTCTTATCCGCTGTCCCGCTCACGCAATAAGTTTTTCAAGCGATTAAGCTAAAAAAAGAGAAGCGCAAGTTCAAAATTTGCGCTTCTCTTTTTATTTCCCGCCATCACTCTCAGATGCCGAGCACGTTGACGAGCTTCCGCATGGAGGCCGCGCTCTTTTGCAGCGCGAGGCGTCGGGAGGCGCGCTCACGAATCTCACCGAAAAGGACTTGTCCCATTCATTCAATTCAGGTAGTCTTACGCTCGTCGCCGATTGACACGCAATAAGCCGGATTACTATGTTTTATCGAGCGCTCCCGCGACCTGAGATTTTCTCTTTTAACTTCCATACAACTATTTCAAAGGAACTATGATGACGAGACAATACCTCCCCGCCTTTCTGCACAGGCATAAAACAGCAGCCTTTATCATTGCCATGCTTTTTATCTATGTGGCCTTGATGGGAACAGCGCAGGCCGCAGGCGAGCTGGACATGTCGTTCGGCAATCAGGGCAAAGTCTTTACCGATTTTTCCGAAATGCCGGATACTATTTATGACATGGTGATTCAGCCCGACGGTAAGATCGTGGCGGTCGGGGTAAACACTTACGTCAACAATGTTAGTGAAACCAATTTCGCCATTGCCCGCTACAACGCGGACGGCAGTCTGGATACCTCTTTCGGCACGGGCGGCAAAGTCTCCACAGATTTTAATAACACCGGAGACATTGCCTACGGCGTAGCCCTTCAACCAGACGGCAAGATCGTCGTTGTCGGCTCAACTTTAAGCAACGTCAGTTCCGATATAGATTTCGCTATTGCGCGTTATCACAGTAATGGGACGCTCGATTCCACTTTCGGCACCGGGGGCAAAGTCATCCTCGATTTCGCTAACAGGGAAAACGAGGCCAGGGTGGTAGTGATCCAAACTGACAACAAGATCTTAGTCGGGGGTTATGCCCGCGTGATGCATCAGTTCTACTCGGATTTGGATTTCGCGCTGGTTCGCTATCACAGCGACGGCAGCCTCGATACGACTTTCGACGGTGACGGCAAACTCACGACGGACTTTAGCAGCTCGGGAAACTCATCCTCCGCCGATGATATAATGTCTCTGGCGCTAATGCCCGACGGTAGAATTCTGGCAGGAGGATCGAACTTTGCCAATCAGGGTAATTTGGCTTTGGCACGCTATAACGCCAACGGCAGTTTGGATACGACCTTCGATACGGATGGTAAAATTATTAATCCATTCGGGCCCAATGATGTTCACAATTTACGGTCAATGGTGGTCCAACCGGACGGCAAAATCGTTATCGTCGGAAGGGCTTGGCACAACATCTCTCGTCCCGCCTTCGGATTGGCGCGATTCAACACGGACGGCAGCCTCGATACAACTTTCGGCGGCGATGGCTTGATCGTAACTCCTCCTGGCCCTACCGGCTGGGGTGAATACGCGACTGACGTAGCCCTCACGGCTGGTGGAAAGATTGTGGTCGTGGGCTACACTGGGCTAGGGATCGTTAGTGCGGCGCGTTACCTGAGCAATGGCGACCTCGATATATCTTTCTCCAGAAGAGGCAGGCTCTATACTTATTTACGAGGTGAATCGCCGGCGTATGCAACTGCTATTCAGGCCGACGGGAAAATTCTGATCGCAGGTAAAACTGCTGGGTATAACGTCTGGGGATATAGTGATTTCGCCCTCGTGCGAACTATCGCCAACCCGATCTCCGCCCCCGTCCGCTCGGATTTTGATGGAGACGGAAAATCTGATATTGCGGTTTTTCGTCCCTCAACCGGATACTGGCATGTTCTGAACAGCTCGAACGGCCAATATCGTGCACAACCCTTCGGCACGGACGGCGACATCGCTGCGCCGGGTGATTTTGACGGCGACCTTAAAACGGACTTCGCGGTGTTTCGCCCGTCGAACGGATACTGGTACATTCTGAACAGCTCCGACAACTCTTTCCGCGCAGAGCATTTCGGCACGAGCGGAGATGCGCCTGTGGCTGCTGATTATGACGGCGATGCTAAAACGGATGTCGCGGTCTATCGTCAAGGCATCTGGTACATACGGCGCAGTTCGGACAATGCCATTCAAGTGCAGGATTTAGGAACCGGCACGGACAAGCCCATCCCCGGCTATTTCGATGATGACGAAAAAGCCGATATCGCTTTCTTCCGTCAAAGCACTGGACTGTGGTACATCCTGAGGAGTTCAACCAACACGCTGGACGCGATTATCTTTGGAAGTAACGGTGACATACCCATCCCCGGGAACTATGATGACGACGGAAAGTTTGATTTCGCGGTGTATCGCCCGGGCACAGGCTACTGGTACATACTGCGAACCTTGAGCGGTCTTCAAATGACTGAGACGAGATGGGGCGCGCCGGGAGACATACCTGTTCCGGCTGACTACAACGGAGACTTTCTGATGGAGATAGCTAACTGGCGTCCGAGCGACGGCGGCTGGTACACCCTCAACTGGTCTGTCGGATTCGGTTCGAGCGGCGATAAGCCTGTGCCCGCTGCTTACAGGCCATAACTCAAACGGCATCGTTGAGATAAAAAAGGGAGACGCGCGACTGACAATCGCGCGTCTCCCTTTTTGAGCTTCCCGGTTTTGTATTAAATGCCGCTAACAAAACTCAGCCACAGAGGCACAGAGACACAGAGCAAGAAAAGTAGATGAAGGGGATGCTAAATAAAATGACTGCTCTTCTCTCTGTGGCTCTGTGGCTCTGTGTCTAATCTTTGGTGTCGTTAGGTGCTCTAAATGCCGAGCACGTCAATGAGTTCCTGCACGGAGGCCGCGCTCTTTTGCAGCGCGATGCGCTCTTCGGCCATCAGGTTAATCTCGATGATCTGCTCAAGCCCTTGCGCTCCGAGCTTGCACGGCACGCCGACATAGAGGCCGTTGATGCCGTACTCCCCTTCGAGATACGCTGCGCACGGCAGAATCTTTTTCTTGTCTTTCAAGATCGCTTCCGTCATCTCGACCGCCGCCGCAGACGGAGCGTAATAAGCGGAGCCTGTCTTGAGGAGCGCGACGATCTCCGCGCCGCCGTTGGCCGTGCGTTTGACGATGGCCTCAATCTGTTCCTGCGACAAAAGCTCCGTCACAGGAATGCCCGCGCAGGTCGAATAACGCGGCAGCGGAACCATCGTGTCGCCGTGCCCGCCGAGCACGAAGGCCGTCACATTTTCCACAGAGACATTCAGGGCTTCCGCCAGAAAGCAGCGCATGCGCGCAGAGTCTAGGACACCAGCCATCCCTATCACGCGATGCTTGGGAAAGCCGGAACGCTTGAGCGCCACCTGGCACATCGCGTCGAGCGGGTTCGAGACGATAATCAAGATCGAATCGGGCGAACGCTTTGCCACTTCGTCAACCACCTTGCCGACGATGTCCGCGTTGGTCTTCAACAGATCGTCGCGGCTCATACCGGGCTTGCGCGGCAAGCCCGCTGTGATGATGACGACATCCGAATCGTTTGTGTCGTCATAATTGTTCGCGCCGGTCAGGCGCACGTCAAAGCCTTCAATCGGCGCGGTCTCTGCCAGATCGAGAGCCTTGCCCTGCGGCACGCCTTCGACGATGTCAACCAGCACGACATCACCCAGCTCTTTGCTCGCCAGCCAGTGCGCGGCGGTCGCGCCGACATTGCCCGCGCCGACGACCGTAATCTTGTTTCTCCTGCCCATCTCGATAAATCCTTTCTTGATTCAACCAACCAATTTTCGTAGTGTGAAACGAGGCTTTCAGCCAAGAGACTCATAGAAACACAAAGAGCCTGCAAACGAGCCGTGCTTTCGTTGTAAGATTGCCGATGAAACTTGAAAGAGCGGAGTGTACAGGCGCGTGCGCGCGAGTGTCAAGGAAGGCCAATCCGGCCATTCGGAAGCGAATAACAGGATGCGATTCAGAGAAAAGTTTAAAGAGTGGCGGCGCGCATTTGAGGCAGCGCGCATCAACGAAGCGGCGGAAAAGAGTCCGGATTCAGATGAGGATGAAATTGATCCCTTCAATCCTTTTCCAGCCCCGGTGGAGATTGAGATTACAGATGTCTTTGACCTACACACCATCGCGCCGCGAGATGTCAAGCTTGTTGTCGAAGAGTATTTACAGCAGGCACGCTCGCGCGGGTTTCGCAGCGTCCGCATCATTCACGGCAAAGGCATCGGCGTCCAGCGCGAGATGGTGCGCAAGATTCTGGCGC
>JACMLC010000032.1 GCA_014379795.1 Pyrinomonadaceae bacterium | reverse complement strand
GGCAGTCAAATCAAGTGCAAAGAGCTTGAGCAGTTGCCTGAATTTAGCACGAGTTATTCGTGCGCGGACAAATTGCTTGGAACTAACTACCATGACTTAGTTTAGCGCCATCTCTATGGCTCTTATCTAGTCATGACCCAAGAACTATTAGCAGAAAGGGGAGGGAAATAAGAAAGATTGTTTTGGTAAGCATTTAAACTCCTCCATTGCTAAATAGTAAATCAAGCGCAGGTGATACTATCCCCGTCGCGCCAGAGCAGCAATCTTTGCGGCAGGGTCTATTCATTCTCAGCAGAAAAAGGTGCGATCCACGCGCACCACACGAAACAACACGAAATTTGTGCCGCCGGTTCGTGTTGTTTCGTGTGGTGCGCGTGGACGGGTTCGCTGTCGGGTGTGAAAACTCGCTATGGGAAACAGAGAATGAATAGACCTTGAACAAGCATGAGCGGCTCTTTCAGCAAAACCGATTAGCGTTATAATGCAAACCAGCAAAACTACTTTCCTCATCACTTTCCCTTTCCTTAAAGAATCACTCAACAGAAGCCTAACGCCCGAATTGACCGGCGCGCATTCAACCCCAAAGGTTAAAAGCAATGCTAATTGCGCGTCCGGTCCAATGAGTTGTTATGCTCGCCGCTATTTTCAAGAGTCATTGATTAGAACAAACCAAAAATAGCAAAAGCAATTTCAACGCTGAGGGCGTTTGCCAGACACAACCATCTGAAGACCGCGTCATTCTTTTCTCGCTCAAGTTGATTGGCAAACAAATCATTCCGCCTGGAATACTTTGGCTTCGTCTTTGTCGTCGTAAGCGTTATGCAGATGCACCGGCGCCGTTTTCGCCTTGCGCAAGCGCAGATTCAAGATTTCGACAAGAACTGAAAACGCCATCGCAAAATAGATGTAACCTTTCGGGATGTGCTGGTCTAAACCTTCGGCAATCAGCGTGACGCCGATGAGAATCAAGAACGACAAGGCAAGCATCTTGATCGTCGGATGTTTTTGGACAAACGCGCCGATGCCACCCGCAAAAGCCATCATAAAAACGATGGAGACGACCACTGCGGCAATCATGATCCAGAGATTATCAACCATTCCGACCGCCGTAATCACAGAATCGAGCGAGAAAACTATGTCGAGCAGCGCAATCTGGATCAGAACGCCGATAAACGACGGATATATTTTCGCGGACTTATGGCCTTCTTCGCCTTCGAGTGAGCCGTGAATTTCGTGCGTGCTTTTCGCCAGCAAAAACAAACCGCCGATGAGCAAAACCAAATCGCGTCCCGATATTTCCTGTCTGAAAACGTTAAATAAAGGCGCGGTCAAACCAATTACCCACGTCAAAGAAAAAAGCAAAATCACGCGCATCCCAAGCGCCAATGCCAATCCGATATACCGCGCTTTTGATTGTTGTTCGGGCGGCAATTTGCCTGCCAAAATCGAGATAAAAACGATGTTGTCAATACCGAGAACGAGTTCCAAAAGCGTTAAAGTTAAAAACGCAATCCAAATTTGCGGGTCAGCCAGCAATTCCATAATTTATACAATCTCCCTTACTCAGTTGTTTAGAAACTCTCTCCAACTCATATTGGCAAATACGGGAGTCAGATATTTCATATATTGCTAGAAGAGCATAACGTGGACTTCAGCCGCGCCGAGCGCAAGCATTCAATCACCGAAGCAAGGAAGCATCTTGAGAAGCATGCTATCGAGGCGTCGGCTGCAAGCGCTTGTTCGGGGCGGCTCACGCGCTACTCGATTCTTTGCCTTGACTGCGCAACGCAGCCAGATGCTCGAAGAAAGCAGGCAAGCGATTCTTCCAGCCTTGCCCTAAACTCAACGTGAACTCACCTTCAACTTGAAGCCGATCCATTGGCTTGGCAGGTGAAGCCATGACTGCCCACACAGCCTCGCCCTTCTTTCGACTGCCGTCAAACTGCGGGTCAACTAAGAACGTGACGTAGGCGCGGCTACCGACCGGAGACCACACGGACTCTAGCAGCCACATCTCATCCGCCCACCATTCAAGGTTTTCTTCTACTCTCGCCACACGCCAGCCGCACTCTGGAAGTTGGCTGAGCAATTCTGTTCGTTGAGTCTGCATACCCTACAAGTAAGCCGCCGCACGCCCGAATTCAGCCGCTCCGCGCGAACAGCATCCTACCAGAACGGAGCGGGCAACGATGAAAGAATTGCTATCGAGGCGTCGGGTGCATGCCGTTCCTATGCAAAGTCAAGCACTCAAGCGGCGGCATCGAGCACCCGCAACTTGCGGTTGTAGAGTCTATCTTCCAAGTACCAGTAATCCAACTCCTTCTTCAACACCACGAAGATAATCGTCAAGCGCTTGCGCGCTGTGGCGCAGATGGCCTTGCCCGCACCCTTCTCTCGCTTCTGCTTCTGATAGAACTCCATCAGCGGCGTCTGCGTCCGGTTCACCATCGCCAGCACGGCTTGAATGACCGTCGTCCGCAACCGCTTGCGCCCCTGCTTCGTGATCTTGCCGTGCCGCGTCGTCTTGTTCGATTGCCTCATCGAGGTCGCCAGCCCGGCGTAGGAGACCAGTTGCTTTGAGGTTTCGAACTGCGTGATGTCACCGATCTCCGCCAGCAGGCTGATCGCCGACAGCAAGTTCAGGCCGTGGACTTGGAGCAACCGCCGCAGCCCCTTCAGACCCTTGCCACGCTTGATGATCTCTCCTTCGAGCGCGCCGATCTCCTTATCCACTTCTTCGATCTGCCGCAGGCACGCGCGCAGGATGGCGAGATCGTGCGACGGCAAGTCTTCCCGCGCCATCAGCCGCGCACGGCTCACCTGCGAGGCGAAGGCCGCGCGTGTTAAGGCCACGCCGTTGCGAGACGCGGGTCCGGAGCAGTAGATGGCTTTGACCTTTGAGTAGCGTTGAAGTCTGTCACCGGGTAAAGCAGAGGGCCGGGAACCTTGTGGTTACCGGCCCTCTGTCTCGTCATGGTCAAGGCTTCGTCGAAGTCCGCGGGGTGAAATGCTATGAAAAGGGCGTATCAAGGAAAGAAGTTTCTGATTCTGCGGAAGCCCCCAGGGTTGCCATCGCCCGTCGCAGCCAGCAATAGCTGCATCTCAACCCGGCTGCGACAGCGTGAGCACTCGTGTTTGTTTAGAGGGTGTCTGAAAAGCCCTTTCTAGCCCGTGCGGGCAGATGCTTGAGCAAGTCGCTTGAGCATCAGCCTGATCATCGCTGCATAGATGAACGACTCGCTGCTCGCAGTCAGGTATTCATAGTCTTTGCTCATCCGCCGAACCCGCGCACGCGCACGCAACGCTCTATGAAGCTGCTCCCACAGCCCTGTTATTCGCTAGGCCCGGAAGTAATGATAAACGGTCTGCCATGGCGGGAACTCATGTGGCAGCAGACGCCACGCACAGCCACCTCGACTGATATAAAAGATCGCGTCGAGCACCTCGCGCATGTCGTGCTGACGCGAGCGACCTCCCGGTAATGCTGAAGGGATGAAGGGCGCAAGCAGCGCCCACTCGGCATCAGTCAAATCACTGTTATAAGCCTTGCGGTTCATCTGCAAAGTTTACAAAATCCGGCTTTTCAGACACCTTCTAATACGAACCTTAACCGAATGCACTGCGCCGAACCCAACAAAGCGCGGGCGACACTTGAGATGGTCGCCCGCGCTTGCGGCAGCAATACTGACCACAAACTTAACTGCCAGCCTCCCCCGTGATTTTGCGTTCGCCGTTGCGTTTGCCGAGAAGGTCGTAGCGGTCAAGGTTCATGACCTTACTCCAAGCTTTCGCGAAGTCGCGCACGAACTTCTCCTTCGCGTCATCGCCGGCGTAAACCTCGGCCACCGCCCGGAGCTGAGAGTGCGCGCCGAAGACGAGGTCGACGGCGGTGGCTGTCCACCGAGGCTCGCCCGTCACACGGTCGCTGCCCTCGTACACGTTCGCCTCCGAGGCGGACGGCCTCCACGCCGTCCCGATGTCGAGCAGGTTGACGAAGAAGTCGTTGGTCAAAGCTTCGGGCCGGTCGGTGAAGACGCCGTGCTTCGAGTGGGCGAAGTTTGCGTCAAGGGCGCGCATACCGCCGACGAGAACCGTCATCTGCGGGGCGGTCAGCTTCAGCATGTTGGCGCGGTCGAGCAGGCGC
>JACMLC010000031.1 GCA_014379795.1 Pyrinomonadaceae bacterium | reverse complement strand
GCGCGCAACTCTCGCGTCATGACATCAGCGTGCGTATGAATCAGGCTGGCGCAGAATGTCACGTTGACGGGTTGTATATCGTCGGAGCGGGACAGCACGCAGACACGCACTCGCTGATAGATCACACGCAGCCGCATTGCGTGAGCCGACAGCTTTACAAAGGCATCCTCGACGGAAAATCCCGCGCCGTTTTTAACGGCAAGGTCTTTGTGCACGAGGGCGCGCAGGGAACGGACGCGCAGCAGACCAATCGAAACTTGCTGCTCTCGAAAGACGCGCGCGTGGATACCAAGCCGCAGCTTGAGATTTTCGCGGACGATGTCAAGTGCGCGCACGGCGCAACCGTCGGGCAGCTCGAAGAAGAAGAGCTGTTTTATCTCATCAGTCGCGGCCTGCATCCGGAATTGGCGCAGAACCTTTTGACCTACGGCTTTGCCGAAGAGGTGATTGATAAGATTCAGATCGAGTCTATCAAGACGCAGCTTGGCGAAGCGGTCTTGACTCGTTTGCATGCTAATTTGGAAGTATAGCGAAAAGATATGAAAGTCAGAACTTCTGTTACTTTGCCACAGGAATTATTGAAGACCGTTGATCGCCTTGTGGGATCGAATAGGCATCGCTCTGAGTTTGTCGAGGCCGCCTTGCGCACTTACGTTGCCATTCTGCTTCGCAAGCAGCAGAACGAGCATGATCTTGAGATTCTCAATCGCCGTGCTGACGTGCTCAACAAACAGGCAAAAGATTTGCAGGAGTATCAGGTTGAACTGTGAGACGCGGTGAACTCTATCGAGTCCCGAGACCAATCAGCAAAGACCCGAAGCGGTTTCGCATCTTTGTTGTAGTTAGTCGTCAGGTTTTGATTGATTCGCGATATTCAAGTGTTATCTGCGCGCCGGTTTATTCAAATCGGGAAGGCTTGATAACCGAAGTTCTCATTGGGGTAGCTGAGGGCTTGAAGCATGATAGTTGTATCCGTTGCGATGAGTTGGTCAGTTTACGCAAGTCTGAATTAACAAATTATATCGGCTCGCTTTCTCCGGTGAAGATTCAAGAGTTGAATCAGGCTTTAAAGGTTGCGTTAGATATTCCCGACGATTTTTTCTTATTGTGAGTGCGGCTTTTTATCCTGAATTCTTAAAGTTATGATTTCTACGGAAAACATTTTATTAGAAACTCCGACGCCTGAGCCGCCGGTTGATGAGGCGTGGGATGTCGAGCGCATCAGGGATGATTTTCCTGTGTTGCGGCAGACGGTCAACGGCAAGCCGCTCGTTTATCTTGACAACGCCGCGTCTTCGCAGGTGCCGCAGGTCGTGGTTGATCGCGGCGCGCGTTATCTTGAAGAGGAGCACTCGAACATTCATCGCGGCGTGCATTATCTGAGCATGCGCGCGACCACCGCTTACGAGGGAGCGCGCGAGAAGGTCAAACGCTTCTTGAACGCGCGCGAAGCGAAGGAATGTATCTTCGTGCGCGGCGCGACCGAAGGCATCAATCTGGTGATGCACGGCTACGGGCGCAAATTCGTTTCGGAAGGCGACGAGGTCATCGTCTCCGCGATGGAGCATCACGCCAACATCGTCCCCTGGCAGATGTTGTGCGAGGAAAAGGGAGCGCGCCTGCGCGTCATCCCGATGAACGATGCGGGCGAGTTGTTGCTGGATGAGTACGATGCTCTCTTGAACGAGCGGACAAAAATCGTTGCTGTCAATCACATCTCGAACGCGCTCGGCACAGTCAATCCGGTCAAAGAAATAATTGCCACAGCGCACAAGCACGGGGTGCCGGTCTTGGTTGACGGAGCGCAGAGCGCGCCGCACTTAGCGGTGGACGTGCAGGACTTGGATTGTGACTTTTTTGTTCTTTCCGGTCATAAAATGTTTGCGCCGACGGGAAGCGGCATCATCTACGGCAAGGCGGAATGGCTTGAGCGGATGAATCCGTTTCAGGGCGGCGGAGATATGATTCGCTCCGTGACTTTTGAAAAAACGACTTATGCGGGCTTGCCGACCAAGTTTGAAGCGGGGACTCCTGCCATCGCTTCGCAGATCGGCTTGGGCGCAGCGATTGATTATCTGAACAGCATCGGTCGCGAGCGCGCCGTCGCTTATGAAAAAGAGCTGCTGGCTTATGCGACCGCGAAGATTTCCGCTATCGAAGGCGTGCGTATTATCGGCACGGCGCGCGAAAAAGCGAGTGTCCTGTCGTTTGTCATCGAAGACGTGCATCCGCACGACATCGGAACGATTCTGGATCAGGAAGGCATCGCCGTGCGCGCAGGGCATCATTGCGCACAGCCCGTCATGCAACGATTGAAAGTTCCCGCGACAGCACGCGCCTCGTTCGCTTTCTATAACACAAAGGAAGAAGCGGATGCGCTGGCAGGGGCGATTGAAAAAGTTATAGAGGTCTTTAGCTAAGGAATTTCAGGTTTTCGATTTTCAATTTGCGATTGGAAAAGGACAAGCAATTAATTTTTAATTCTTTAGTCCGCTGACAATCGCAAATCGCAAATCTAAAATCGCAAATCGAATCATGTCAGAACTAAGTGAGCTTTACCAGCAAGTCATCCTTGACCACAACAAGAAGCCGCGCAATTTTCATAAACTGGAGGCGGCCAACCGGACTGCCGAAGGCTTCAACCCCTTGTGCGGCGACCAGCTTACGGTCTACTTGCAGCTTGAAGACGAGGTTGTCAAAGACATCAGCTTTGAAGGCTCCGGCTGCGCCATCTCAAAGGCCGCCGCGAGCATGATGACGCAGAGCATCAAGGGCAAGTCCAAACAGGATGCGGAAACGCTCTTTGACGAATTTCACCGGATGGTGACAGGCGAGCTTGACGAAGAAGCGACGCCGAATAATCTCGGACGGCTGACCATTTTTTCCGGCGTGCGCGATTTTCCGGCGCGCGTCAAATGCGCCAGCCTCTCTTGGCACACGATGCACGCCGCGCTCAACGGCGACAATTCAGTTTCAACCGAGTAGAATAATCGAAAAAGAGAATTCCTTCACCTGTTGAGTTCTTTAGGAGAGAAAGATTATGTTTCGGT
>JACMLC010000284.1 GCA_014379795.1 Pyrinomonadaceae bacterium | reverse complement strand
GCTTCTTGCTATCGCTTTTAGCTTACCGGCTCAAACGGCTTACTGGTCGCCGGGAGATGCCCCCCATTGAACTGTTCTTATTTGCCCGTTAGAGCTTTGCAGTATGAACCAGACGAGCTGGCCGCTGACGATACGGCGCGCCACAAAGTCCGTCTTGCCGTCGCCGTCATAATCGCCGACTAAGAACAAATCGGAAGGAGCCGTGGTTGTGCCATGCGTTATCTGTACCGGCTGATTGTCTGAGCTTCGCAGAATAAGGAAGACACGCTGGCCTGCGACCGCGCGGAGAACCGTGATGTCTTGTTTGCCATCGCCGTCAACGTCAACGGGAGCAAAGAAGAAGAATCCGTCGGTGGATGCTCCCCAAGGCACTACCCGCAGCACGC
Organism: Pyrinomonadaceae bacterium; assembly: GCA_014379795.1. Lineage (GTDB taxonomy): Bacteria > Acidobacteriota > Blastocatellia > Pyrinomonadales > Pyrinomonadaceae > JACMLC01. The sequence goes on along the minus strand of JACMLC010000284.1, from coordinate 2,447 downwards.
CGGTGGAGCTTTGGCGAATGTAAAAGACGCGCTGGCCGCCTTCGGTGCGAACCGCTGTCAAATCGGCTGTCCCATCGCCGTCATAATCGCCGACACATGCCTGATCGCCGACTGCTCCCCAAGGCACGACGCGCTGATTGCCGGTCGAGCTTTCGAGAATATACCAAACGCCCTCTGAGCGGCGGAAGACTCCGATATCCTGTATGCCGTCACCGTCATAATCTGCCGGGGCGATGTTGTCCGGTGTCGCCCCTCCCAAATTACCCCATCGGACAGTGCGAATAGTAGCAGTCCTGGTTTGTAGAACGACCCAAACCAAGATGTTCGTTACTGCTTCAACCTTGAGAATAAGCGGATCGCCTCTGCCGTCACCGTCGAAATCCCCGGTGATATTTAACCAGTTGTCACCGGCTCCAGACCCGTGGGAAGTGCTTTCCAGCGTGTTGGTCAGGCTTTGCAGAGTGTAGAACAAATTCGTGGCTTGCCGGAAGACAGTAATGTCCGTGCGCCCATCGCCGTCCAGATCAAATATTGTGTTGGCCTGTTTCACCTGCCCGCGAATCTCGCCGCCGGGAAAATTGACCGTGTGCAGGTTCACGTACCAGAGATGCGCGCGCATGTTGGCGACCTGCGCAGGGGTGACGGCGAACGGCCCGGCTGTGAATGAGCCGGTAGGTCCGCCCGTCGCACCGAAGCCAAATAAAATGCCCGCGTTCACACCCGGCGCGGCATTGGCGTGAATGTGGTCGGCTTGCAGGTTGGACGTTAAGCCACGATAGGTACAGGAAACGCCGATTGACGTTTCGGCGTTGTTAAGCGTGATAACGCACACCCCGTCTCCCGTCGAAGCAGTCGAAGGGACTTCCTGCCTGCTGTCTAAGTGAGCGATAAATTTTTGATCGGCCATAGCAGTGCCACCGAACAACACGAGGGCGGCGAGTGCGATGAACCAAGAGACTAACTTCCTTTGCATTTCTTTGGACTCCTTTTTCTGTCGAGGCAAAACTGTAAAATTTAAGGCGCGTAGGAAACAATCGCACCCGAAGGGTTTTGAAAACTTTTGTCCGGTTATGCCCTGCATTGTGCTGATTTCCGGTTGAAAAGTCAAAATATTTCTGAAAAAAAAGCGCAAGCTGCCGGGACAGCCTGCGCCCATTCGAGAGGTTTTCTAAAGAATCATTCAGCGAATGGAAACAGAGATTGAGTACGAGGCGTTCTCGCGCCTTGAATCCACGATGATCGAGTAATCGCCGTCAACCGGCAAAGAGTCGCTGAAGCTTCGCCCGCAAGCGTGCGTAGGCGGTTCGCCCGAAGGATAAACGACGCAGATGTTCACGTCCTTGCGCGCCGAAGAGAGCCGGACTGTGAGCGTCTGCCCCGTCCTCGCGCCGAGCAGGTATTCATGCGTCGTCATGCGGTCTGCGATATAGCCCTTGACGGTCGCGCTTGAGCGCCCCCGCGCAAAGCTGACCCGCCGCTGAACATTCGTCCCCTTCTGCGCCAGCGAAGGCGTCAGCGCGAGTGATGACAAAGCTAATAACAGGCAAAAGCTGAAGACAAGTTTACGTGTGATTCTCATGTTTACCTTTCCCATAAAAAATTTCTTTTATTTACCCTTTATGGAAGCAATGCCCTTGCTCAAAATCCTTCTCCGCTTGCGTCAGTAGCGCGTCAAGACGACCGGCTTTATCATCCTGCTCAAGCTGCTTATCCCAGACTTGTGCCTGAAACTCCTCAAACCACTTGGCAAACTCGGCCAATTCTGTGGGCGGCAATTGAGCAACAGCAGAGGCGATTTCTTTGATGGTCATGTCAAAAGTTTAATCCACTTTTTCACGGGCAGCAATAATAGAGACACTATTACGGATTTCATTTGCCTGCGACCTTTGGAGTAAGCAAAGAACATTTCCCGCAAAGGCGCAAAGGCGCAAAGAAAGCGATTGAGTTTTTCTTTGCGCCTTTGCGGGAGATAGTCGCTTTCATTTGAAAACCGCTATAGTCGAAATAATTTGATGACGCTCGCCCACAAAACAAAAAGGGCAGGAATAACCCCTGCCCCTCAAGTTTTATCTTAACCAGCACTGTTTTAATCGCCTTCGTTCAGCCATTCTTCATAAGCTTTGAAGTTGAAGGGACGACCCAAAAAGTCCTGCACCAAAACATTCGCGGGAGCCGCGCCGCCGCGCGCCAGCACCTTGTCGCGGTAGCGTGTCGCCGCGCCGCCGGGAGCGAGCATGTTCGCTTTGTTGAACTGGCTGAACATGTCTTTGGCGATGACCAGCGACCACATGTACGTGTAATAGACCGCAGAGTAGCCGTCCAGATGCCCGAAGGAAGTCTGAAAGTGCGTGTCGTCAACATACGGGAACGGCTCGTACTGCTGCGTAAATTCTCTGACCAGCACGTCCGTGTTGACCTGCTTCGGGTCGCGGTCGTAAATCGAGAGC
>JACMLC010000283.1 GCA_014379795.1 Pyrinomonadaceae bacterium | reverse complement strand
GGGTGTAGTTCAAGACCGTTTTGTTTTTAACTACACCCTACACCCTTCCCCCTACACCCTAATTCTTTATTTGACGACTGCGTGAAGATTGACATCCAGCGTGTTCGGCGGAAAACACGTATCATCGTCGCAAGCCTGATAGCGCAGCTTTCCATTCAAGCCATGCTCGCTGTAAGGAGGCTTACCCTCTGCGATTGAGATTGGCATTTTAATGACTACATTGCCTTCATAGACCGCGAGCGGGTCTTTTGAAAACGCAAATTTGCGTGTCACGGAAGCCGGATACACGGGCTTGCCGATGACGAAGCCCGCTTTCGGCTCGACGGTCAACTCCGTCGCTATCAAGTAAGGAAAGCTCGGCGGGTTGGCGTTGATGTGATAGCCCTTTGCGATTGTCACACGGACGGGCACGTTCGCCCTCGCGCTCCGCATCAGGTCTGCCGAAGGCGCCTCTGCCTGCACGACATTCTCCGGCGGAGTTTTTTCAGGCGCGGCATCAGCATCAGGAGAAGCGGCGGGCGACTGCGGCGTAGCGGCAACAGGCGCGTCAGGCGTTTTGTTTTCCGTTCCACGGCAAGCGGTCAACGCAACCGCGAGGAAAACAAAACAAGCTAGAGTAATAAACGTTCGAGACATCATTTTAAACAGCTTCCCTGTCATCTAAGACTACGCTTTCGGCAGCGGCTCTTCAGACACTAGCTTTTGAGCCAACTCCACCCTTCGCATCCGGCGGATAAAATATCGCACGATTAAGGCCAGCGGCAAAAAGATAAAGAGCAGCAAAGGCAGCAAAGTGATGATCGCGCGAATGAGAAAGAGCGTGATGGCAGACGCCAGATCAACGCCGTCACGGAACGCCTGCTTGACGCTGTAGAAAAAGCCTGAGGTTGAAACAATCGGCATCGGCGATTGCAGCATGACGGTGATGGTTGAGAGGCTCGCTTGATTTTCGAGAAAGCGGCGACGCCCCTCAAGCCGCTCGATCTCCGTGCGAACTCCCGCTAACTCTGTCTGGACTTGCAGGGCATCCGAAACGGTCTTGGCCTGCTTCATGATTTCCAAGAACTGCGCTTCGAGCGCACGCTTGGTGCGGATGCGCGCTTCGAGGTCTATGAACTCTTCGGTCACGTCCTGCCCTGTGCGTTTCTCCTGTATGACGCGGCTCGCCACGCCCCTGATCTCCTCAACCGTCGCATCGAATTGCGCCGCCGGAACACGCACGACGATTTTGACGGTCATCTCAGGCCGCGTCCGGTCGTCGTCCTGACGCTGGCTCGCATCCGAAGTGACGACAAAGCCGCCGCGCATCTCTGCGGCAGAAGCGATGCGCCGCTGGCTCTCGCCCGGATTGGAAACCTCCAGGTTCAAATCGGCATTGCGGACAATCTTGCGCTCCATCGCCACGCTCGCAGACTGCGCCTTGTCCGCATCGTTGAGCGAGACGGTCTGCATCTTCTGCCCGTCATTGGCAGTTTGTGCCACACTTCCTGAATCTTGGCGATTAAGCGGCTCTGCTTGTGATTTCGTCGCCGGAGCAGAAACGGATCGCTCCGAGTTCTTGGTTCTGTTGCATCCGGCCAGCAGAAGCAAAGTAAGCGTCAAAAGGAGAGTTGTAATTGATCGCATCAGCCACCTCGCATCAAAGATGAATTGTCGAGCCTGCCTTTGAACGATTCCGACCTTTCAGCCTTGCGCACTTTGCCTGCCCGTCAAGACTGCGCCACAGGCTTGCCGCCGAAAAAAGCGCGCACCGCTGAAATCATACGCCGGATGCGCCTCACAACCTTTGGCAGTATCCACGCTAAAATCAGTAAGAAGATAAAGATGACCGCGAGAATCGCTACCGGATGAAACACCGCGAACACGATTGCGCCGATGGCAAACACGTCTTCAATAATAGACAGCGTCCAATTCGTCACCGGCTCAGGACTCGCATTCGCAGCCGCACGCACAGTCGCCTTCGTCCCATGCGTCGAAAGCGCAAGCCCGCCTCCCAGCAAGAGAGCCACCACCTGCACCGTCGGAGACAAATTCCAAGTCGCCGCCACCGCAATCACAGCCCCCGCCGGAACGCGCACAAACGTATGCACAGCATCCCACACAGTATCCACATAAGGAACTTTGTCCGCGACGAACTCAACGATATACAGAAACAAAGCGATGCCGATAATAATCCAACTATCCAACACCTCAAGCCCGCCCGGCAAATGCGCCAACCCGTAACGCTGCATCAACCCCAGCACCGCCACCGTCGCATACAAATTAATCCCCGAAGTCCACGCCGCGCCCAGCGCAAGCCCGAGTATCTGAACTATCTGCACCGCCTACTCCTTCCCTCCCGCATGAAACTCATCCTCCGGGTCAATCTCAACTTCCGGCATCGGCTCAAACTTACTCTCATCAAACTCCGGCATCAACGGCTCCGCCGCGCCAAGCTCCTGCAAATGCTTCCGCGCCTTCTCCAATCCCCAATGATAAGCAAACGGCGGCCCATCGCACCACGCCAACCGATACGCCCGCCCCGCCGCCTCAACCGCCGCTGCCTCATTCCCCTCATCACGCTCAATCTGCGCCAGCACATTAAAGGCATCCGCATGAAAGAGCGGATACGGCCCACGCTCCGCCGCCTCCCACACATCATCTAGAAATTCGCGCGCCGCTTTCAAATCTCCCTGCCGCCGCCTCAACTCAGCCAGCGCAACAAGCGCGGGAAGTTCTTCATAAATCAAACTCACCATTCGAGATCGGATGAGCGCGTGGTGCAGCCGTTCGTCGGCTCTGGAATAATCATTCAAACCCAGTGCTGATGCGCCTTGCAGTTGTGCTGAGTAGATGAAATCGCGCTCAAAATTCAGGTTAGTAGCCAACTCCCATGAACGATTTGCGAACAATGATGCGTTAATAAATTCGCTCAACCATAGTGCTCTTTGCCCAAGAAAGGAATTAACCACGCCTTCATATTGTTTATGCTCTTGCATTACAAACATTCGCAATGATCGTTTTAGAGCAGACTCAGATTCTTTCACAACACCTCGCGCTATCATCACCAATCCAACCACATACAGACTAACAGGTTCTTGGAATCGATAATTATGTCTCCGAATGATGACCAATGCGCTACGAGCAGCCATCTCTGATTCGCACAGCCTGCCCGATTGTAGTAACGTGTCGGATAAGTTACATAAGCCAATACTGTAATTATCAAAACGCGTTATCTCCCAATCTATTTTATTAGCACGGCGAAACAATATTGCGGCGTGCCCCGGTTGTCCACTGAGATGATAACCTTGTGCTAGAGCATCTAGTGTATGGCTTTGGTGGTCTGGAACGCGCAAATGCGGCAAATGGTTAACTCCATTAGGAAAGAGCATTTCAAGAAGTTCAATCCGCTGATGGGTGATACTTAGACGATAAAGCAGGGCATCATTTAGTCGCTCATCAAAGAGTTTCCAAGCATCTTCATAACGACCCAAGCCGATCAGCGTGTTGTACAACTCGATGCTAGGCGTTAACTCTTCGAGGTTATTAATTTTTAAATAATTATCAAGCTTCGGCAATGCGTTAAAGTGTTCGTGCAGGCTTGTATAAACGTCGCGCCGTGTGCTGTTTCTTAGGCCGCTCCATACTACACCGCGCACAATCGGATGCAGATCATAGCGGTTAGCGCGCTTGTCCCAGCCGAGCAGGCCGCGATCCTCTAATTCCGTGAGAGCTGCGACTAAATCTGTTTCTTCGTCAAAAAGTTTTCCTTCTTCTGTTACAGTCTTGCTAGTTCTAAGGATAAAAAGCGTCTTACTCTTGCCGACTAAAAGAGCGGTGAGCGTATCATAGGTGGCAGGCATCCTAAACGCGGCGATGATTTGCAGTGCCTTACGAACTTTATTATCCAACCCGCGCAGAGCGAATTCCAAGACGTGACTCATTGCGTCCTGGATGCGTGGAAATTTGGTTGGGTCAAATCGCGGATTAGCTTTACGCCATGCTTCAAAATCGCCCGGCGTACGGCGATAACATTTCACTTCTCCCGCCAACGCCTGAATAAGCAGAGGATGTTTGTCGAATGTGGCGAAAACTGGCAGCAACAATTCACGCGAGCCGGAGACGTTAAAAGCACGCCAGAGTTCAACCGCATCTTCGTCGCTCAGTCCTGTCAGGTCGCGTCTGAAACAACCCGGTATTGGGTCTTCCGCTTCCGTCTCAAGCTCGGCAGGATAAAGGCGCGTGCTGACAAGGATGCGCGAGTTCCTGACTTGCGCGAGTTTCTTAAAGAAACGTCCCGCGCGTGGATCGGAGGTCTTGCGAAGATTCTTTTGATTGCCTACTTGACTATCTTCGAGGCGAGCGGCGTCCATTCGCGCATATGCAATCAGAATCCGCTCCAAGCCATCAAGCACAATCAGGAACGGCTCGCGGTCGAGTGCGGCGAGCAGTTGCGTTTCGCGGTCGGGCGCGGGAATTTGTTGCACTTCATCAAGCGGACTCCGCGAGACATAAGCCAGCGCGCG
>JACMLC010000282.1 GCA_014379795.1 Pyrinomonadaceae bacterium | reverse complement strand
GACGTTCAAGGTGCTCGTCAATCGAGTCCAAAGCCGTTTTGATTTCTCCCTGTGCCGCCATCTGCAAACTTGACAGCAGCGCATCCGTCACACGGCTCATGGCAGAGACGACGACGACAGTGCGCTCACTCTTGTCCGAGGCGACGATCTGCGCGACTCGCTCGAACGCGGCCTGGTCTTCAATAGAAGTGCCGCCAAACTTCATGACTGTGACTTTAGCTGGCATGTGAAGACTTTGTTTTATCTGAGGATGGCAAAGCTCTCTCCTGCATTCTGACAAGTGGTAAAACATCGCGGCCAAAGCGGATCATTTCATCCAATTTCGGCCACCCTGAGAGGATAAATTGAGAGACGCCCGCTGCCTTGTATTCCATGATGGCGGAAGCAATCTCTTCCGGCGTGCCGACCAGCGCGATGGCTGTCGCTCCGACGTAGCGAATCGCGCCAGTCCACAGATACGGTTTCAGCCATTCGTCTTCAGCCAGCTCGTAAGTTGCCTTCATGGAGAAAGAGTCGCTGCGTTGGATGAACTCTTTTTCGCTCCCTTTGACTTCCATGTTAGCAATCAACGAGTATGCCGCGCTCAATGCCTCCTGCCGTGTCTCTCTCGTAATCACAGACAGGCGCAGCCCGACCGCTATGCCCTGCCGTGAAATTGCCAGAGTGTCGGCAGCCACGCTCTCCGGTGTATCGGCAAAGCGCAACCAGCATGTCCCCTGCCGGAGAGCTAATCTTTGAGCCGGAAGGGAACTCCCTGCGATAAATATTTCCGGTGCGGCTCTGTCGCCTGAAACGAAAGGAGTATGCAAGCTCCCGTTCTCGATTTTGTAGTGCTTGCCCGCAAAATTAACTTCCCCCTTGCTCTTCCAGAAAGCATGGCAGATAGATAAATACTCGTCAGTCCGATCATATCTCTCATCATGTGCGAGGAAATCCCCGTAGGAACGTTGCTCCGGCGGCGAATATCCGGCCACGATGTTGAGTGAGAAGCGACCGTTAATCAGCGCGGACAGCGTGTTGAGTTGTTGCACGAATGTCGCCGGAGATAACAAACCGGAGCGATAGGCGATGATGAATTTGATTTTCTCCGTCGCCAGACCAAGCGCCGTGGCGAGCAATATCGGATCAGGCTTGGCGTATCCGAAATCTGTGAGCAGAGAGTCAATCCCGCATTGCTCCGCCTGACGACAGAAAGCGATTTGCGCTTGAAGGTCGGGCAGGCCGAGGCTGGCACGGTTAAACCCTGCGCGGGTATCGCCAAGCGTCTCACCACCGTGAGGCAATCTCCAATGAAATTTTAAAGACATTGCCTCTCTTTCTTCCTTGCGCCATCTGCCGGGCGGAAGCTGGAAGAGCCACATCCCGATTGACCTTGAGAGTCAACAACGGGAGGCGCAATCATTTTCATCAATTCTTCTTTATCAGGTATCGCAAACTTGTACCTGCCCAAAGATGGCGTCTCATCCGTCAAGCGAAAATCGCCTGTCCCAGCGAGATAGCAAGCGCCTTCAAGTTGCCCGACCATTGGGAAGATGCGAAGCTCCGCAAAATCAATGATGGGACTGCGACGCTCGTCAGATGCCAGACGCGCGCTGACTTCGCTAGAGGTAATCCGCCCATCTGTCGTAAAACGATAACGCAGCGATTGTATTTGTCGTTTGGTCAGGCTAGGCAGATCGGGGAGACCTGTCAGGTAAACGCCATGCTTGCGTTCCACAGGAATGCAGACGCGCAGCCGCCGGGTTTGTCTCGCGTCGTTCCATGCCCTGACGGAATAGGAGATACCGTCAATGGTTCGCATCTCCATTTCAATTCCACCACCGGCCATGCGCCGCGCTTTTCCCTGTGCCAACAGCGCATCTACGCTCCGCAGTGAAGCCATGATTCTCTGATTGATGGCTTCTTGAATGATATTGACGTTGCCGGTCGCGCGGTATTCTTCAATGGCTTTGGAGAGGTCTTCATAAAGCTTCTTGGAGTAGAGAGCATCGAGCGGTTGATTCTCAAATGCCGCACGCGCGGTGATAGAACTCTGCATGCTCGACCAGTCGCCATAATATTGCTTTGCATAACCCTCACAGGCGTTCATCAATTCCCGGTAGAGGCTGGCGAACTCCTTGATAAACACTTTGACCGCAGCCTGCTTTTTGGCGACGTGATAACGGTTGCCCTTGATGGCGGGTTTAAGACCTGCGCGAATGTGTTCTGCATGGTCTGCGTTCGGGTCTGCGAAATATTGAGCGGGGAAACTTCCAAGCAGATGGAAAACATCAAGAGACGAGACAGACTCGACCATTGATCTCGTCACCTGCACGCTCCCCTGATTCCGCAGCTCGGCCATTTTGAGCATCAAGTCCATGAAGCGACGGGCGAGGTCTGCATGCTCAACCTGTATGCGTGCGGCCAGTTCCGTCTTGAGGCCGACGGCACACAGCAGCTTTACCTGTAGATGCCTGTGATAGGCTTTGTCCATCTCGCCGCACAGGTTGATTCCTTTCGCCCTGAGCAGTGGACGTTGCGGGGGCGGAATACTATTGACGAGCTTCCGGTAAACCGGAGTCAACTGAACGCCGCGCTCGATGTGTTCCCGGCCAAATACAGAGTCCGGATAATCGAGCGCCCAGACGGGAGCCGTGCGCGGCTGGGCTGATTGTGTAGGCAGGTCGAGCATCGCTCCGCTGATTTCCATATTCGACGAACTCAGTGCGCCATGAATCATGCGCCAGCGAAATTGCTCTGCCGTCGCCAGCGCGTGATCGTCTATGATGCGAAGCATGGTCGCTCTCAAGTCTGGAATATCCTTGCCCGTCGTTATGTCCCTGTGTGTGACGAGTTGCCCCGTCGCCTTAGTCATCCCGATAAATTTTTCCAGCACAGAGACGCCCGGTTGCGCACCACGTATTAACAGATGCGCCGGGCGGAGTTGAGTCCCGGTGCGTACCACGAGCGCGACCGGCGCTCTGATGCCGTTAGGCGCAGTGACATATTTATCCTGATCTATAACGGCGACCACACGAGTCGAACCTTGTGTAAAGAGATTCTCATTGACTTCGCCGAAGACCGCTTCGGATAAGCAATCTTCCAGTTGTACGCCGCCGTGAGAGTGTGCAAAATCATCCGGGTCATCATGCTTGAACAGCGGTGTAAACCCGATGCCCTTAATGTAGAGATTTCCGAACGGCAGAAATCCTGCGCGTCCCGCTCCGAGCGCCGGACGAACGCCTGCGCCACCATACTTGTCGGCGAACATGGTGATAGTTTTTTTCTCAGTTTCCTCTCCCGGCTGCACAGCGCGGTACGAAAATGCGTCGAGGAGTTGCTCTTGAAACTCCGGGGTCATCTGCTGTGACGGCGGGACATCGAAACCCACAGCGGCGGCCAATTCAAAGTTGCACCAAATAACCCGCCCCGGAATCCTGACGGCAAGGACTTGGGCAAAAGAGTCCGGCCCCAGAATGTCGAGCGTTTGCGAAGCCCCGATGTGGCCGTAGACAATCCGCTGCGAATCAATGCCCAACTTGCGCGCCGTCAACGCTGCCAGCGCCGCTTGGCGGTTGTCCCAATCAGCAAGAGCCGGCCAGCCTTTGGTGGATAATGATTTCCCCATGATGCGCTTTTGTGCCTGCCGTGTCCCCGGCCTCTTGGTCAGGCGCAGATGTTGGAGCGATGTCTTGAAAGACAAAACTTTCATCAATTGTCAGCGTACTTTTCCCTGTTCCGCTCAAACCTCTTGCCAGCTAATCTCGTCAAGTCGCAACTGCACCAGAGCGTGAATGCGCCGGGCGCACTTCAGATAAGCTTCCAATCCTTTGCCGATGGGGTCTTCAATATCACCGTTCGGATCCAAACACTGAGTTTTTTCAGCCGCCGCCGGGAACATATCTATGACCTCGCTTCGATGGGCTTGGGTCATGCAAAAGATTTTATCAACCTGATGGGCTAAGTCGGTTGTCAGGCGACGCGCGGTGTGTGGGAGCAACGGAACATTCAACAGGTGCAAAGCTTCTTGCGCTTCCGGCATCATCGGCGCGCCCGCTCTGGCGGAAAGCCCCGCGCTCTGCGCTTGCACACGCGCGCTCTCCAAAGCCTCGAACGGTATCTTGAGGCGCGCGGCAATCTCCGCATTGCCGATATTGGCGGCCATCGGTGAACGGCAGGTATTGCCGCTACAGACAAATAAAAATATCTGTCGCAGCTTGTCGAGTTGTTCCTGATCGGTGACGCCTCCCTGTGTGAGAGGAAGATTTTCTGCGAGCATCGTTTGCGTGACCGGTTGGGCGCGCGGTTCTCGTTTCCCGAAGCCGGTCGCCAGCTCGACGAGCCTCCGGTAGCCACGGGCGAACGAATGCTTGAGCGTTCCGAGCACGCGGTCAAAGTGGTGGAGCGGTGAGAGAAAGAGAAGCGCGACGATGATGAGTCCCATGCTGCCAAGTTGCGCTCCGCTCGGCGGTTTCATTCCGAAGAACCCAGCGAGCACATAGGAGGTGAAGAAACCCGCCAGCAAACTGGAGCCGCGATTCAGGGGAATGCAGTAAGTGTTCTCGCGGCAGTCAAGGTAAATGAGAGTGCCGAAGCAAAAGAGACAGGCGTAGAACGCTCCGATGATAAGCGCCGGGAGAGTCAGACTGCTGGTAAAGAAACCTGTAAAGCCATGTCGCAGTTCTAACATAATCTCGCCCTTGCCAATTAAGGCGAAGACAGCCGGGATTGCAACTAGAAAGAGCATTGCAACCATTTGCTCTTCGACGAAGTAACGGTAAGTGATCGTCTCATCCTCCGACTTCGCCAGCTTGGTGGCGCAGGGAATCCGCAGGAGGTAGCCCAACAGGTAAGCGACGATAATCATCGTTGTGAGGATGGACATCCGGTAGTTATTAACATCGGCTAGGGCGAGCAATATGGCAGGCACGGTGACGGCAAAGGCAGCCCACGAGAACCAGCGCACACGACGCTTGAAAAGGCTATCAACGACAGGCCCCATGATGAGCACTCCGCCACGCATCAGCACCAGCGCAAAGACGATGGAGACGCCGGGGAAGGTGAAATTGAGAGTTGTCGTCCCGATAATGATAGCTGTGCCGAGTCCCGAAAGAAAGACCAACGGGCGCGGGAAGGGAATGCTCAGTCCGAAGATTTGACGGCGGCTCGCATACTTCCACCATCCCATGCACGAGACGATGATGGGCAACACAATCGCTGTGGAGATGACCACCGCAGGCAGCAGACGGAAGCCGGAAACCGGGCCGCTCACGCCCGGCCACAGCCCTCCGGTAGTGACTTTAATGAAAGCAGCGTAAGGCGCGTAGAAAATGAAGTACCCCAGCGCCAGACCCCAAATCTGTAACTTGAATTGACGACTCACAGAGTTCATGTGAACACTCCAATCTGTATCAGTTGTGGGTTGAGGTGAACTGACTTCACCATCGTGTCCCCATCAAGGTTTGTAGAAGGATGGGTCGTGTGTCAGACCGAGAAGTGATTTACCAATCATTGCGAGGATATGGTCATCGTTATCGTGACGAACATAAAAGGACAGGTCGCGGTAGATGCGTTCCAGCGCGCTCGGGCGGTTCAGGCATCGCGCGCCGCAAGCGCGAATGCAGCGCTTGACCGTGTCTTCCGCCAGATGCTCGACGACATGCCGCGCACGGCTGCCCGCGACCTGCGCTTCACCGTACTTGCCTGTTTCCCACAATCCGGCGACATGCCTGAGCCACAGGTGAGCCGTCTCCGTGTTGACAGACATTTGGCCGATGTGGTGTTGAATATATGGATCGTTGACTTTGTTCTGCGTCGTGACATATTCCAAAGCGTAGTCATAAGCAGCCTCGGCTGCGCCCAGAAAGGTCGCGGCATAATGTGGAATGAAGCATGTTTGCCAGCCCTCCTTAATATACTGGCCGGGATAGCCGATAAGGTTCTCGTCCGGAATGAACGTGCGCCGGAAGTGGACCAGATAGCTGACGGTCGCGCGCATCCCGATTGGATCCCACCACGAGCCATCAATCTGCACGGTTGGATCAGATAGATCACACGCCATCATCAATTGCGTGTCCAGAGATGCGGTCGTATGCCGGACGCCGCCCGGCCCTGCCGTGTTGACTAAAAGAATCGCCCACTGTGCCCCACCCGCACTGGTCGAAAAAACCTTGTTCCCTTCGACCACATAGCCTCCCTCAACTTTTTCAACAGTGGTTCCAAAGCCCGTCGTTTCACCCGGCGCACGCGCCTGCGGCTCGCCG
>JACMLC010000281.1 GCA_014379795.1 Pyrinomonadaceae bacterium | reverse complement strand
CATTTGAGGAGAAATGATTCAGCTTTGTAAATTGAATTTTGACTGCCGAAAAGGAACAATGACTTTAATTAAAAAAATTCCTCAACTCTTCATGAAATAGGAAAGCCTAATCAATTCAATTTGAATCTACTTCTATTTTATTATGACTGAAAGAAACATTTACTTAGACAACAATGCAACCACGCGCGTCGCGCCCGAAGTCTTTGAGGCGATGCGTCCATACCTGACGGATTTTTACGGCAATCCATCTTCGGCGCACACGCTCGGCCAGAGGATGCGCGCGGCAATAGAGCGTGCGCGCGAGCAGGTCGCGGAGCTTTTAGGCGCGGGCGCAGCGTCTGAAATAGCTTTTACTTCATGCGGCTCTGAATCCGACAACTGGGCTATTCGCGGCGCGCTCGAAGCAAGTCCGGAAAAACGTCACCTCATCACGACGCGCGTCGAGCATGAGGCCGTGCGCGTTTTGTGCGAGCGGCTGGAACGCGGCGGCTATGAAGTAACGTGGCTCGACATTGACGAGCAGGGCTTGCTTGATCTTGACGCTTTGCACGCCGCGCTGCGCCCGGACACGGCTATCGTCTCCGTGATGCTGGCGAACAACGAGACGGGCGTGCTGTTTCCGATTGACGAGATCGGTCGCATCGTGCGTGAAAATTCTGACGCGCTATTTCACGTTGACGCGGTGCAGGCGGCGGGCAAAATTCCGATTGATGTCAGCCGGAGAAGCGTTGACCTGCTTGCCATCTCAGGCCACAAGCTGCACGCGCCCGCAGGCATCGGCGCGCTCTACGTTCGGCAAGGGGTCGAACTCTCACCGCTCATCATCGGCGGCAAACAGGAAAGCGGTCGCCGCGCAGGGACATCCGCAGTGCCTTACATCGTCGCGCTCGGTAGAGCGTGCGAGCTGGCGCAAGACGCGGAAGCGCACGAGCGCATCCGACGCTTACGCGATCATTTTGAAGATACTATTTTGAAAATTCCCAACACGCGTTTGAACGGCACAGCAGACCGTGAGCTGCGTCTACCGAACACCGCGAACATCTCTTTTGAACACATCGAAGGCGAGAGCATCCTCGCGCACCTTGATGAGCACGGCATCTACGTCTCGACGGGGTCGGCATGCAATTCAGGCGCGCACGTCTCTTCGCCGACCCTGCGCGCGATGAATGTGCCATACACGGCGGCGCAAGGCTCGATCAGATTTTCGCTTGGGCGTTACAACACCGCAGAAGAGATTGACTACACGCTCGAAGTGTTGCCGGGAATCATCAATCGTCTGGCAGAGATGTCGCCGTATGAGTTTAATAGGCCATGAATTGTAGAAATGGTGTTTGCAGCATCAGAGAAAAGCAAGGTAGCTCTTTTCACTTTTCGTCTGCTTCGGTATACAATTCATTTTCGGAACGCAAACCGAACCTTCCACGCATGAGGCGTTCAGCTTTCGGCGCAGGTTTCCAGCAGCACATCAAACAAGAAGTCAGGCTAAAGCGATTTTGAGCAGTTACCAGCCATCACCATCCGTTTCACCAGCATCCCATGCAGCAAAGGGGCAGAGACTAATTACATGAGCACTGTTATCGAACCGCCTGTCGAGCAGGCACCGAAAAATCTTGAAGAACTTGAGGCCGTGACGATTCGCTTTGCCGGAGATTCGGGCGACGGCATGCAATTGACCGGCACGCAGTTTACAAACACGTCCGCCGTGCTTGGCAACGACATCTCGACCCTGCCGGACTTTCCGGCTGAGATACGCGCGCCTGCCGGAAGCCTGCCGGGCGTCAGCGGCTTTCAGCTAAATTTTTCCAGTCAGGACATACGCACACCCGGCGACCAGCCGAACGTCCTTGTGGCAATGAATCCTGCCGCGCTGAAAGTCAATCTTTCTGATTTGGAAGACGGCGGAACGCTGATTATCAACTCGGATGAGTTTACGAAAGAGAATTTAAAGAAGGCCGCATACGAGACCAATCCACTCGAAGACGGCTCGCTCAAAGGCTATCGCGTGCATAAGCTGCCGATCACGACGCTCAACATGAGGGCGCTCAAGGATCAGGTGCAGATGTCGCGCAAGGAGATGGATCGCTCCAAAAACTTCTTTGCGCTCGGCGTCTTGTACTGGCTCTATGACCGCCCGATGGATGCGACGCTGCATTGGATTCGCACCAAGTTTGCGAAGAAGCCGGAGATTGCTAAAGCGAATGAAATCGTGTTGAAGACAGGCTATAACTTCGCGGACACGACGGAAGTTTTCACGACGCATTACACTGTCAAAAAGGCCGCGATTGCTCCGGGCAAGTATCGCAAGATAACGGGTAACGAAGCGACGGCCATAGGCTTTATCGCTGCTTCCGAACTTTCGGGACGCCCGCTCTTTTACGGCTCGTATCCGATTACGCCTGCATCGGATATTTTGCACGAGCTGTCGCGTCACAAAAATTTCGGCGTCAAGACTTTTCAGGCTGAAGATGAGATCGCTGCTGTCTGTGCCGCCATCGGCGCGAGCTTTGCGGGTCACATCGGCTTGACGGGAACTTCCGGCCCCGGCGTGGCTCTCAAGCAGGAAGCCATCGGCCTCGCTGTGATGGCGGAACTTCCGCTCGTCATTATCAACGTCCAGCGCGGCGGGCCTTCGACGGGATTGCCGACCAAGACCGAGCAGGCAGACCTTTTCCAAGCCGTGTGGGGGCGCAACGGCGAGTGCCCCGCGATTGTCATCGCGCCCTCGACGCCCGGCGATTGTTTCCACATGGCCGTCGAAGCCGTGCGGCTCGCTTTCAAATATATGACGCCCGTCTTTTATCTCTCGGACGGGTATCTGGCGAACGGCGCGGAGCCGTGGCGCGTCCCGCAAATCGAAGACTTGCCGGAAATCAAGGTTGAGTTTGTGTCTGACCCGGAAAACTTTATGCCTTACGGGCGTGATGAAGAAACCTTAGCGCGTCCATACGCACTGCCCGGCACGCCCGGCTTAGAGCATCGCATCGGCGGCATCGAAAAGCAGCACCTGACGGGCAACGTCAACTACGACCCGGAAAACCATCACTTTATGGTCAAGCTGCGGCAGGAGAAAATTGACCGCGCGGCGAACGACATTCCGCCCGTCGAAATTTTCGGCGAGCAGACGGGCAAGGTCTTGGTGCTTGGCTGGGGTTCGACCTACGGCTCGATTACTTCGGCAGTCGAAAAATTGCAGCGCGAAGGCAAAAGCGTCTCAAGCGCGCACCTGCGCCACCTCAATCCGTTTCCGAAAAATTTGGGAGAAGTCCTGAGCGGCTTTGAGACGGTGATTGTGCCTGAGATGAATCTGGGACAGCTCTCGACGATGATTCGCGCACGTTATCTGGTGGACGCCGTCGCCTTCTCAAAGGTCAAAGGCCGCCCGTTCCAGATACGCGAGATCGTGCAGAAGGTTGAAGAGTATTTGTGAGCACGACAGAAACAAAATTGATGACGGCTGAAGAACTGCTGAAGTTACCGCGTGGCAAGTTTCGCTACGAGCTTATCAAAGGAGAACTGAAGCAGATGTCACCAGCCGGGCACGATCATGGAAGAATCGGGATGGAACTCGCTATCCCACTTGGTCATCATGTCAAAAGCCTAAAGCTCGGCAAGGTTTATCTGGCTGAAACCGGCTTCAAGCTACAAAGCAATCCTGACACGGTGCGTGCTCCCGATATTGCGTTTATCCGGCAAGAGCGCGTCGAGCAGACCGGCAGCACAACAGGGTATTGGGTTGGAGCACCTGACTTAGCTGTTGAAGTGGTCAGCCCCGGTGATACTGTCAATGAAGTTGATACAAAGGTCACGGAGTGGCTAGAAGCAGGTGCAAGGCTCGTGTGGGTTGTCAATCCGAAACCGAAGACCGTCACCGTTTATCGCTCGTTGACGGACATAGATGTGTTGACCGAGAAAGACACGCTCGACGGCGGCGAGGTCGTGCCGGGATTTCAAATCGCTGTTGCCGAGATTTTCACTATCTAATACAAATTGAAGACGCGTATGGATGCTATTTATTACCAACGAAGTGAAGTTTGAGCTTTACGATTGCGGTAAGCCGCAAAAGGTTGAGGAACAAAAATGACGACTAATGGTAACGGAACAAACGGGAACGAACACGAGAAGGGCGAGGAGCTGCTGGCCGAAGGGCAGGCCATGCTCGACGCCGGAGTGGAAGGCATCACGGGCAACGTGAGCGGGAGCGGCCCGTCGCCCGAAAGCGAGCCGGGTTCGGTCGTGGCGGGCGAGGTCGCGCCGCCGCCCGCGAAATTAACCAAAGCTGATTTCGTGTCGGGGCAGGAAGTGCGCTGGTGCCCGGGCTGCGGCGATTACGCGATTTTGAATAACGTGCAGAAGGTGATGCCGGAGCTTGGCATCCCGCGCGAGAAGATCGTGTTCGTCTCAGGCATCGGCTGCTCGTCGCGTTTTCCTTATTACATGAACACCTACGGGTTTCACTCGATACACGGGCGCGCGCCTGCGGTTGCGACCGGCATCAAGGCATCGAATCCTGACTTGAGCGTGTGGGTCATCACGGGCGACGGCGATGCTTTGTCAATCGGCGGCAACCATTTCATACACGCGATTCGCCGCAACCTTGATCTCAACTACATACTCTTTAACAATCGCATCTACGGATTGACGAAGGGTCAGTACAGCCCGACCTCCGAGTTTGGCAAAAACACGAAGTCAACGCCGATGGGCGTGATTGATTATCCGCTCAATCCTCTGTCGGTGGCGATTGCGAGCGAGGCGACGTTCGTCGCGCGCTCGATTGACATAGATGTCAAGCATCTAGGCACGATGGTCGAAGCGGCGGCGCGGCACAAAGGGGTCTCTTTCGTAGAGGTCTATCAGAACTGCAACATCTTTAACGACCACGCGTTCGATCACTTCGCCGAAAGAACGGTGCGCTCGGAGCGCGTGCTGTACTTAGAGCACGGCAAGCCTATGGTCTTTGGCAAAGAGCGTGACAAAGGCATACGCATGAACGGCGCGCATCCTGAAGTCGTCAAGCTTGGCGAGAACGGCATCACGGAAGATGATTTGCTGGTGCATGACATCTACCTTGCAGACCCTTCTGTGGCTTTCATGCTGGCGCGCATGGAGTACCGCGAAGGCACGGATTTTCCGCAGCCCGTCGGCATCTTTCGCGCCGTCGAGCGCGCAACTTACGAAGACTTGATGGCCGGACAGATCGCGGCCTCGATTGCCAAGCAGGGCGCGGGCAGTCTGGAAAAGCTGATTAACAGCGGCGATACGTGGGTAGTGGAATAAAGGTCAAAGTAAATCAGCAACGGCTGCTAGGAAAGGTAATTAGAAATGTCAGTTGTTACAAAGAAGGGAGCCAACGGGAACTCTAAGCCAAAACCTAAAACGACAGCTTCTAAAAAAGCGGTTGCACGCAAAGCAGTAGTGGGTAAATTTATCGTCGCTCCAAAGTCAGGCCGATGGGCTGTGACAGACCCAAGTAAGACTGTGCCGCGCAGTTATGCGACACAGGCAGCCGCAGTTACGGCTGCCACTAACGCTGCGCGCAATAAAAACTCGGAAGTTATCATTCACGGCAAGGATGGAAGAATTAAGCAAAAATTATCAACCTCGAAGGCTGATGCATTGATGTTGCGAGTCTGGAAGTCTTCAAGTAAAAGTTCTGCCACTTCAAAGAAACAGTGACGAGGATAAATGCCGACAGTGACTTATGACACGAACGTATTCATTGATTACAATCCGGCGTACTTTCCCGCAGGCTTCCACATGTCAGCCGTAGTAATTCAGGAACTGGCAGCCGGGGCTCTCGATAAAACTCGATTGGCTGAACTAAGAGATGCGAGGCGTCAATATGAAGAAGACGGCAGGCTGCTCGTTCCAACAGGTGAAGACTGGTATATCGCCGGTAAAGTCCTGAACTCTCTTTATCGAGGCCAGCCGGTAAAAAAGGGCGCACGCAGACCGGCAATAGATAAAGAAGAACAACGCCGGATCGTTCGTGATGTGTTGATTGCACGGACAGCGAAACGCGCAGGCGCTACAGTCATCACTAAAAATGAGAGTGACTTTGCGAAGATCAGACCCTACTGTGCGGTCAGAACACAGCATCCTGATAAGTTTTTGATTAAGTAGAAACTCCAACGCCTAAACGTTTATCTGTAGCGCCATAATGTTTGTCACCTGCGGCGACACAACGCATTTACCATCCTTTTCGTAGGGTGACGCCTGCGGCTTACCCTACGCTATATTCTCTGTCGCTTTCAGCGACCAAAACAAAAAGCATTCAGGCATTACTTTTTAATTTCATAGATTTCCTGCCGAACAGTTAAACCTTTCGCGGCCTCTGAGCGTAATAAGGAAGCCGACTCGGGCGTGTTATTAAATCTTTATGACGAAACGCTTCCCTGCCAACTCTTTTCAATCAAATTCAGGAGAGACTATCCATATGTTATCGAAACGTTTTTTGAACTTCATTCTCGCTCTGGCGTTGATTTTCGCCACCGTTGCTGCGCCTTTTTCGGCTGCGGCGCAGACGGCGCAGACGGCTGCAAAGACACAGGCGGCTGCGCCTCAGAGCGCGTCCAGTCTTGATGCAAAGCTGGCCGCCATCGAGACGACCCTTGATACCAAGCGTAAAGAGTACGGGATTCCGGGCATGTCGCTCGCCATCATCAAAGACGATCAGATCATTTTCATGAAGGGCATCGGCGTCAAAAATTTGGAGAAGAATGCGCCGGTCACTCCCGATACGCTCTTTGCCATCGGCTCTTCGTCCAAAGCCTTCACAGCCCTGACGGTGCTGATGGCTGCGGACGATGGCAGGCTCTCGCTCGACGATTCGCCGAAAAAGCTGCTGCCGTATTTTAAGCTTTACGACCCCGAAGCGGACTCCAAAATCACGATTCGCGATCTGCTCTCGCATAGCTCAGGGCTTAATCGCACGGATTTGGCCTTCGCCATCGGGACGCTCAACCGCGAAGAGGTGATTCGCGTCGCGGGGATGGCGAAGCCGACAGCCAAGCTGCGCGAGAAGTTTCAATACCAGAACGCAATGTACACGGTCGCGGGCGAAGTCGCCGCACGCGCCTACGGCGAAGAATGGGAGAAGGTTGTAAAGGAACGCATCTTTAAGCCGCTCGGCATGAAGTCCAGTAACCTGACCGTCAAGGAGATGGAGAAATCAAAAGATTTCTCTTACGGCTACGAGTACAACACGGACACCAAGCAGAACAGACGCTTGCCGATGCGAGCCATTCCGTCCGCTGCTCCCGCCGGAGCCATAAACTCAAGCGCGCGTGAGATGGCAGAGTGGGTGCGCTTTATGCTGAATGGCGGAATGCACAACGGCCAGCGGCTCGTCTCGGAAAAGAGCTTTCAGGAATTTATCTCGCCGCAGATGAAAATCTCCGGCACCATCAATTACGGGCTGGGATGGTTTCTGCGCGACTGGCACGGCCACAAGGTGGTCGAGCATGGCGGCAACATTGACGGCTTTAACGCGCTGGTGGCTCTGATGCCGGATCAAAAGCTGGGCTTTGTGATGCTGACCAATATCACAGCCTCGCCGCTCGGCAATGCTGCGATGGATGCTGTCTGGACCAATCTGGTCGGCAAGCCGGAGGCGAACAAGCCCGCTCAGGCCGTCAAAGCAGCCGCGACGAGCGAGACCGTTGACCCGAAGCTGGAAGCAGGCGCTTACAAGCTTGTCGAAGCCGGGGTGAACATCGAATTTGCGATGGTGGACGGCAAGCTGATGATGACCGTGCCGGGACAGCCGCCTTACACGCTCCAAAATGTCGGCGGGCGTCGCTACAAGCTCACGACTCCTGTAGCTCCTGAGCTGGACGGCTTTTTT
>JACMLC010000280.1 GCA_014379795.1 Pyrinomonadaceae bacterium | reverse complement strand
TTATGGTTTCAACGAATTACGAAATTCACAGGTCAGACACGCCCGCTGCTCCCGGTGGCGAGGTCAGCGACGACGCTGCCGAGTCTACTTTTGCGGAAGTTGATGATCAGGAGCGCACGATTCCGGCCATCGAGTTCCGCGATGTGCATCTGGGTTTTGCAGACCGCAAGGTGCTGGACGGCCTGAGCTTCAAGGTCTCGAAAGGCGAGACCAAGCTTATTTTGGGCGGTTCGGGTTGCGGCAAATCCACGACCATCAAGCTGGTGCTAGGGCTGCTCAAGCCAGACTCCGGCCAAATCCTCGTGGATGGTGAAGACATCACCCACTATACTGAAGAACAGATGATGAGCGTGCGCAAGAAGATCGGGATGGTCTTTCAGGAAGGCGCGCTATTCGACTCGCTGTCGGTGTATGACAACGTCGCTTTTCGGCTGCACGAACAGGGCGTGCCCGAAGAAGAGGTTGAGCCGGAAGTTCGGCGGATGCTCCGCTTCGTAGATCTGGAAGACGCGATTGAAAAGATGCCCATAGAGCTGTCGGGCGGGATGCGCAGGCGCGTCGGCATCGCACGCGCGCTGGTCGGCGACCCTAAAATCGTGATGTTTGACGAACCGACCGCCGGACTCGATCCGCCCACCGCGCGCACCATCTGCGAGCTGGCAATGAAGCTGCGCGATCTGGAAGATGTCTCTTCCATCTTTGTCACGCACGAGATGAACAATCTGCATTATCTCTCTTCGGAATATGCGGTCGTCAACGACGCCGGCGAAGTCATCTTTGAGAAAGAGGGCGAACGGCTGTGCCTGGTCAATACTAAAGTGCTGATGATGCGCGAGGGCAAAATCATTTTTAGCGGCACGGACGAAAGTTTGCAGAGAGCGGAAGACCCGTACATACACAAGTTTTTACGCGGACATTAGCGAAAGGAAAAAGGCAAAAGTAAAAAGGTAAAAGGCAAAAGTCGGGACGCGTTTCTTACTTTTACCTTTTTACTTTTGCCTTCTGAGAAGTATGCCTCCAGCAAAAAAAACCATCGGCCTCAGCGAGCTGCGCGTTGGCCTGCTCATTCTGGTTTCCATCGTCATTCTGATTTTCCTGATTCTGAATGCGACGGGCGACATCAATCCTTTCGCGCGCAAGCTGCATTTGAAGGCGCAGTTCGCCAACGCGGACGGGCTGCGTGCCGGCTCCGAAGTGCGCCTTGCAGGAGTGCGGATCGGTAAAGTGGATGAGATTGTGCTGCTGCCGCCGCCTTCGACCGACGATCCAAACGCAGCCAGAATCGAAGCGCATATCTCCGTTAATGGGAAGATTGACGGCAAGCAAGCCAACGAGCGGATCCGTCAAGATTCCGTCGCGCAACTGACTTCGCCCGGACTGCTCGGCAACGAAAAGATTATCAACATCACGCCCGGAACTGCTGCCAGCGCGCCCGTCTCGGATTACTATTTGCTAAGCACCACTGCTGCCAACACGTTTACAGACCTCGCCTCTTCCGGCAACGATCTGGTGCAGCGATTGAGCAAGATTTCGGATCAGGTCAATGACATCACGCGGAAGATCAATGAAGGACAGGGCACGATGGGACGCATCATCAATGATGAAGCTCTCTATAACAATCTGAACGCAGCCATCCGCGACACGCAGGATGTCATCCGCCAGATCAGGGCGGGCGAAGGGTCAGCCGGAAAATTCGTCAACGATCCGGCTCTGTACAATAACCTCAACGACACGGTCAGAGAGTTACAGGCCATCGCCTCAGACCTGCGCGCCGGGCGCGGCACTGCCGGCAAGCTCTTTACGGACGAAGCCCTCTACAACGACGCGCGCTCAGCCATCTCAAAGCTCGACCAGACTGCCGATAACATCAATCTCATCGTCGCAGACATCAAAGCCGGGCGCGGCACTGCCGGCAAGCTCATCACGGATGAAGCCATCTACAACGACGCCCGCGCGGCCATCGCACGCTTCAACACCGCCGCCGAACGCATAGACAATGTCGTCGCCGGCGCACAACGCGGCGAAGGCACCGTCGGCAAACTCCTGACCGACGACCAACTCTACAACAACGTCAACCAGTTCTCTTCCGAAGGCGTCAAGCTCCTCTACGACTTTCGCCAGAACCCGAAGAAATACCTGACCGTCAAGTTCGAGCTTTTTTAAGCAGAATAGCTATTGTCCCTAGAAAATTAAGTTGTACACTGGAGAAATTAAGTTGTTCCCTGATGAAATTAAGTTTTCCACCAGCTTTCGAAAATACTAGTCGTGAGGTACAAATCCTATAATCAAAATACGAAGAATACTCCGGCTAAAATTTCTTAGCCGGAGTATTCTTTTTGACGCTTCTTGGAGAATTATTTGGGCTTAAAGAATAGTCAGCCACACCACGTCAAACATCACTTTCTTCTTGCTTTACATTTATGACTATGTTTTGGGCCGAAACATTCTAGTAGTTCATCACGATAAAGTTGATGGTTGATCTTTGAATGGCATACACTCCACAGATGCCAAAGAAAAAGTACATTATCGACCTCAGCGCAGATGAGCGCGAGCAACTACAACAATTAATCCGGCGCGGTAAAACTTCAACCCGCAAACTCACCCGCGCACGGGTTCTGCTCAAAGCCGAAGCGGGCTGCACGGATGATGAGATTGTCGCAGCCCTCAATGTCGGGGTCGCGACGGTCGAGCGTCTTCGCAAACGATTTGTCGAAGCCGGGTTAGAGGCTCTCAATGAGAGACCACGCCCAGGCAAGAGACCAAAGCTCGATCCGAAAGCACAAGCCCGCTTGATCGCAGAAGCTTGCAGCAAGGCTCCTGATGGTCGGCTGCGCTGGACCTTACAGTTGCTTGCCGACCGCGTGGTGCAACTTAAACTGGCTGACTCCTGCTCGTATGAGCTGGTGCGGAGGGCGCTGAAAAAAACAAGCTCAAGCCCTGGCTCAAACAGCAATGGTGTATCGGAGAAGTAAATGCCGAGTTTGTCGCTTGCATGGAAGATGTTTTGGATTTGTATGCTGAACCCTTTGATGAAAAGCGCCCGAAAGTAAACTTTGATGAGACCAGCAAGCAGTTGATCGCGGAGACGCGGGTTGGTCTGGAAGCCAAAGCTGGTCGAGTTCAACGCTACGACTATGAGTATAAGCGCAACGGCACGCGCAACCTGTTTATGATCTGTGAACCGCAGGCTGGCTGGCGGCACATTGCCATCACTGAGCGACGGACTAAAGTGGATTTTGCTCATCAGATGAAATGGCTGGTCGATGAAAGATACCCGGAGGCCGAGGTGATCCGAGTTGTGTTGGATAATCTCAACACGCACAAGGTGGCCTCGCTGTATGAAGCGTTCGAGCCAGCGGAGGCGCGGCGGATAGCGAAGAAGTTGGAATTTCATCGAACGCCGAAGCATGGAAGTTGGTTGAATATGGCCGAGATCGAGTTGAGCATCTTGCAGCGGCAATGTCTTGACCGGCGCATTGCGGATGAAGAAATACTCCAGCGAGAGGTCGGCGCTTACGAGCAGCGCCGCAATGCTGAGCAAGCGAGGATTGACTGGCAATTCACGGTTGCCGATGCTCGTATTAAGCTGCATCGTCTTTATCCATCGCGATCATCGTGATGATCTACTAGTTGCTGTCCTAAATCATAAAGAGTGAAAATTGCGTCACTAGTTTCAACACGCCCACATGACCTACATTCCCACCATAGCCTCACTCCGAAATTTCTACTGGAATTATTGGAAAGAGATATCTCACGCAGATCATGATAGGTTGAAATAAAGTCAAAACCGTCAACTCTCGCTCTCACTAACGTTCCATCAACAATAAGCTTTACATCATACTGATCGCCGCAGATTGCATAAATCCGCTCAAGTAAGAAGAACATCTGTTGGGTAATAAGCTTTTCCCAACGCAGCTCATTGTTGAGGTGCCCTAATAATGCGGCTTTTGCTCGAACACGTAATGACTTGACACGCGAAACGCGCTTTTTATTCCCTTCAATATTTGCCGGTATCAATACTTTTAGATTTCGGCGTCTGCTATCTACTTCAGGGTTCATACTTTTGTGACATGAACCCCGCGGGAGCTACCACCAGATAGGTTAGAATCTCTTCAACTTTAGAGGAGATTCAACCCGTGAAAGAATCAAAGTTTACCGAAGAACAGATCATCGCCATTCTCAGGCAAGCGGCCACTGGTGAACAGACCATCGGAGCCGTCTGTCGTGAACACTCGATTGCCGAGAACACCTTTTACAAGTGGCGACAAAAGTATGGCGGGATGGAAGTCTCGGAAGCCCGCCGACTACGCGAACTTGAAAAGGAGAATGCCCGATTGAAGCGACTCCTTGCCGAACGCTGCATCGAGATCGACGCGATGAAAGAGGTGATCGCAAAAAAGTGGTAGGCGCGCCTGCCCGGCGTCAAGCCGTGCGGATGCTCAGCGGGCATGACATCTCAGAGCGGCGCAGTTGCCACCTCGTCGGGATCACCCGGTCGAGCGCCAGATACAGAGCGCAACCACTAGCCGACACTGAACTGTCGGAGCAGTTGCGCGCCATCGCCGCGCAGCATCCGCGCTTCGGCTATCGCCGCGCTCATGCGTTGCTCAAGCGCGCGGGACAATCGATCAACCACAAGCGGGTCGCTCGTGTGTGGCGCATCACCGGCTTGAGCTTGCCGCGCCGCCGACCACGCCGCCGTTACAAGTCTCAACCAGTGAGAAGTATCAGCCAGGCGACGCGACCCAACGAAGTCTGGACGTATGACTTTGTGCAGGACTGGTGCGCCAATGGACAACGGCTGAAGTTGCTGACCGTGATAGATGAATTCACGAGAGAAAGCTTAACTATCGAGACGCGCACTTCAATCAAGTCTCGTGCGGTGATAGAAATACTTGAACGCTTGACGAGTGAGCGCGGCGCACCGGCTTACTTGAGGTCAGACAACGTACTACCTTCAAAAGCAAGCTTGTCGCAGAGACACAGTTCTCCTGTGCGGAGTGGATCGTGCTCCCAAGTTACTTTCTATCGTTCCCGATGGCTTCCATCTCTGCGAGGAGAAAGACCTTTCACCATAGTGACACATGGTCAGCGCGAGTTTCATCACGGCCATGACTGTACTCAACACAAAGTATCTGTCCCGATGGAAGACCCCATCATTGTCTACGAGGTCATCGCTACCGAAGCAGCGCGCCTCAACGGCTCGTGCGAGCGAGTTCTTCCATCAGGAGTCGGCACCGCGTCTTCGTGGTAGGCGCGGTAATGCTGTTGATGCTTGATCAGTCCATAGATG
>JACMLC010000030.1 GCA_014379795.1 Pyrinomonadaceae bacterium | reverse complement strand
AGCGCCGTCTTCCGGGCACTTTTGCAGGTCATCCGCATAGTGGCGACCGCATGTGGGGCAATGAAGCATAAAAATGTTTCAGTAAATATGAGCGACGCTAATCATGTGAATCAAGAATAGAAACTCTTTGCGCTCTTTGCGTCTTACTACTTTGCGTCCTTTGCGTTAAAAAAGCCTTTAACCGCAAAGAGCGCAAAGAATAAATCGCGCAAAGAACGCAAAGGAAAAACTTTTATTCTCTACTCAACCCTTGATCTTCGTTAATCATCATTTCCGCCTGACAATGTAAAGGGCGGAAACATCGGGTCTGAATTCTTCCCTCGTGATGACATAGTAAACCAGCTCGGCGTCGTAATGATGCGCCATCTTCTCATACTTCATCCCGATTTTCTCCATCACGCGCCAAGAGCCTTTGTTATCCGGATGAGCCAGAGCGACGATGCGGTCAAGCTCCGTGTTCTCGAAAACGTAGCGGAGACAAGCCGTTGCAGCTTCGGTCGTGAATCCGCGTCCCCAGTAGGCTTGCGCTATGCCGTAAAGCAATTCTATTTCG
This sequence comes from Pyrinomonadaceae bacterium, assembly GCA_014379795.1. Classification (GTDB taxonomy): domain Bacteria; phylum Acidobacteriota; class Blastocatellia; order Pyrinomonadales; family Pyrinomonadaceae; genus JACMLC01. The sequence goes on along the minus strand of JACMLC010000030.1, from coordinate 3,029 downwards.
GGCGTCTCTTCCACGTACTTGAAGCCGCAATAGCCTATCAGGTTATCTTCTTCTTTCAAGACCAACGCCAACTGCCCCCAGCCGTCCTGCGCCCAATGCTTCTGCACTCTCTGGAAGTAAGATGCAACCTCTTCGCGCGTGGGCGTCCAGCCGGGTCTGATGAATTTCGTGACCAGCGTGTCGCTCCACACGCGATGCACTGCATCCAGATCAGACGCTTCGTATGAGCGCAGCCGCAGCCGCTCTGTTTCAATCTCCAACTTCACAAAAGCCCTTTGCTCTCAATCGTCGCCCGCGACGCCTGCGCGCTCGTGCTCGACGACTTGTGAGTCGCCGAGGGTTTCCATCGTCGTCTCATTACGCATGCGGTTCTCGTGTGCGGCGCGAACGAATGAAGCGAAGAGCGGATGCGCGCTCAAGGGTTTGGATTTGTATTCGGGATGAAACTGGCAACCGAGAAACCACGGGTGCACATCGCGCGGCAGCTCCACTATCTCGACAAACTTGCCGTCGGGCGAGACGCCGCTAAAGATTAATCCTTCGCGCGCTAAGGTCTCGCGGAATTCGGGATTGAACTCATAACGATGCCTGTGTCTTTCGTTGATGGTTTCGGCTCCGTCATAAATTTCTCGCGCCAGCGAATCTGCCGCCAGCTCGCAAGGCCACGCGCCCAAACGCATCGTGCCGCCAAGCTCTTCGACATTGACCAGATCGCGCAATTTGAAAATCACTGGATAAGGCGTCTGCGCATCGAACTCCGTCGAGTCCGCGTCCTTCAGGCCGCACACGTTGCGCGCATATTCAATACAGGCCGTCTGCATCCCCAGACAGATTCCGAAATACGGCGTCTTTGTTTTCCGCGCGTAGCCGATGGCTTTAATCATCCCTGCGATGCCGCGCTTGCCGAAACCGCCGGGAACAAGGATGGCATCGAAATCCCGCAAGCGGTCTTCGTAATCCTCTTCCATCAAATCTTCGGATTCGATCCAGCGCACAGACACGCGCAAATTATTAGCGACACCGCCATGCGTCAGGGCTTCGCGCAAAGATTTATAAGAGTCTTCCAGTTCGACATATTTGCCGACGATGCCAATCGAAGTCTCGCCGGACAAAGGCTCGCGCACGGTCGAGACCAGCTCGCGCCAGCTTGAAAGATCGGTTTTCCCGGCCTCCTCGCTCATCTGAAGCGACTCAACGATTAATTGATCCAGGCCCTGTTCGTGAAAAGCGAGCGGCACTTCATAAATCGTATCCACGTCCTGTGCGGTAATCACTGCGGACTCTTTGACATTACAGAAGAGCGCGATCTTGCCGCGCAAATCGCGCGAGAGCGGGCGGTCAGAGCGGCACAATAAAATGTCCGGGGCGATACCAATCTCGCGCAGCTCGCGCACGGAATGTTGTGTGGGTTTTGTTTTCAGCTCGCCTGCGGCGGCGATAAACGGCACGAGCGTGACATGCACGAACAAAGCATTGCCAGCGCCTTCTTCATTCCCCATCTGGCGAATCGCTTCCAAAAAGGGCAACGATTCGATGTCGCCGACCGTCCCGCCAATCTCGACAATCACGACATCGGGCATGTCTTTATCTGCGACGGCGCGCACGGCATCCTTGATCTCGTTCGTGATATGCGGAATGACCTGTATGGTCTTGCCGAGATAATCGCCGCGCCGCTCTTTTTCGATGACAGAGAGATAGATGCGCCCGGTCGTCCAGTTATTCGCCTGCGAGAGACGTGCGTTCGTGAACCGCTCGTAATGCCCCAAGTCAAGGTCTGTCTCCGCGCCGTCGTCCGTCACAAAAACCTCTCCGTGCTGAAAGGGAGACATCGTCCCCGGATCAACATTGATGTAAGGGTCTAGCTTAATCAGAGCCACGCGCAGGCCGCGCGCTTCCAGCAAACAACCGATGGACGAAGCCGCCAGCCCCTTGCCCAGACTCGAAACCACGCCGCCCGTCACGAAAATATATTTAGGCATCACGCTCCCCTCAAATAAGGTAAAAGTAAAAAGGTAAAAGGTAAAAGTGAAGAACGAAAGCAACTCCTTCAAGAACAACAAAATCGTGTCTATTTAAAACCCGCACCTGTGTAAAATGGTTTCGGCCTTACTTTTTCCTTTTATCTTTTACCTTTTTACTTTCCTTGTCGTCGCCGGATTCCTGTTCGCCGTCCAGATAGCCCTGCTTGAAATCTTCCTGCACTTCGGCGGCTTTTCCCTCCGCCGGATTCAAGAACTTCTGCAACGAAGCCAATCCCGCGCTCATCATACCCGGCGCTTCATGCGCGCGCTTGTCAAACTCTTCCTGCGTCACTTCATAAGGCTTGCTCAGCACATACAGCCCGACGACCGCGCCGATGACTATCAGAACAATAAAGCCGAGTCCAATCCAGTCACTCATAAGAAGCCCCAAGTCTCAAGTCCCATGTCCCAAGTTTCAAATCCCGTTTCGACTTGGGACATGGGACTTGAGACTTGGGACTTCTAAGATTGCGCGCACGCGCTCTAAATCTTCCGCCGTGTCAACGCCGATGGAGGGCGCGGCGGCTTCGATGACTTTGATGGTCGCGCCGCGTTCCAGCGCGCGGAGCTGTTCGAGCGATTCCGTGCGCTCAAGCACGGTTTGCGGCCATGCCGTGTATTCTAGCAAAAAGCCGCGACGGTAAACATAAAGCCCCGTGTGCTTACGAAAGCTCGCCAGCAAAGTTGCGTCCTGCCGCAAAGCCTCTGCCAACGTTCCATGCTTTTTCACAGCATCACGCGGGTACGGCACGGGCGCGCGGGAAAAATACAGTGCGCGTCCGCCCCTGTCTATTACAACCTTGACGACATCCGCGCTCAAGACATCCGCAGCATCCGTGATCGGCTCGCAAGTCGTGACGATCTGCGCCTCGTCGTCGTTGAGCATTTCATCCACCGCGCGCTCGATGGTCGCAGGCGAGATGAGCGGCTCGTCGCCTTGCACGTTGACGATCACATCGGCTTCGTCAAGCGTCGCCGCGACTTCCGCGAGGCGGTCGCTGCCGCTCT
>JACMLC010000279.1 GCA_014379795.1 Pyrinomonadaceae bacterium | reverse complement strand
AATATCGCCGCGCGCTCTTTGACGCAAGACTTGCCGCTCGTCCTCTCGACGCTCGCAGAAGAATTGCGCGAGCCTGCTTTTCCCGCAGACGAGTTGGAAAAATTAAAGCAGCAAATCATCGCTTCGATTCAAGAGCAGCAGGCCAACACGCGTTATCGCGGCTACGAGCGTTTGAGCGAGCTGCTTTTTGATGAGGCCAATCCGTATTACGTGCCTCCCGGCGACCAGCTTATCAATAGCATCAATTCCATCACGGTCGAGGACGTGAAAATTTTTCACGCCGCCAGATACGGCGGACGTTCTCTGATTCTGACAATCGTCGGAGACGTTAATGCAGCAGAAGTGCGCGAACAGTTCGCAAAAGTATTCGACTCTTTCGCGGGAACTGAGAGCATTGATGTGAACGTCACAGACCCCTTGCCGCAATCGGAAGCGCGGCAGGAAGTCGTGCTGCTCAAAGACAAAGCCAACGTAGACGTTTTGATCGGCTCGGCAGCCCCTTTGCGCCGCTCGTCCGAAGATTACTATGCGGCAACGATTGCCAACAGCGCGCTCGGGCAATCCACGCTCTCGTCGCGGCTCGGCCTTCAGGTGCGCGATAAAGAGGGCTTGACCTATGGCATCAACTCATCTTTCCGCGCGCCGTCGCTTGCCGCTGGCCCATGGTACATAGGCGTCTCTGTCAATCCGCAGAACGTCGAGCGCGCGATTGAGTCAGCCACCAGCGTCCTGCGCGATTACGTCGAGAAAGGGATGCGCCCCGCTGAGCTTGAAGATGAAAAATCAGCCGCTATAGGTTCTTTCAAAGTCGGCTTGGCAACCAATCGGGGACTCGCACGCGCTCTGTGGAACGCGGAGTTCTACAATCTCGGCATAGATTACATAGACCGCTACCCGCAGATCATACAGGCCGTCACGCTCGAAGAAGTCAACGCAGCCATCCGCAAATATTTTCGCCCGGATCAGCTCACCATCGTCATCGCAGGCGACTACGAAGCAGCCGCACCCGGCGCGATTGCCTAGCAGCAAAAGAAATCTCACTGGCGGGCAGCAAGCAAAAATCAGGCTTGCTGCCCGTCAGCCTGTTCGGGAGCGAGCAACCAAACCAGCTTTGAAACATACAAAGTCTTGCAGGCTGCCTCGCTAAACTTCTTCAATTCCGGTCAGGAGATTTTTCCGCTATGCGCTTCAAAACTTTCGCATTGCTCGCTCTGTTTTTCGTAGTCACATTCTCATTCGCTCAATCAACACAGGCCAATACCAATCCGAAGACCTTGGCGCGGCAGGCCGTCTCGGAAAATGCGAAAGAGTCTGCGGGAGCTATCAACTCGCTGCGCGCGATGGGTCAGGCGGGGCTTGATGCGATGTTCGAGACTTATGCGGAAGAGATTAAGCAGTACGCCGCGGGGAATCAGAGTGCTTCGTGGCCGCGCATCGCAAGCGCGCTCGACGGTGTCAGCCAGCAGCGCAACAGCTACGCCTCGCGTCTCTACTGGCACACTGACCTTGCAAAGGCTGAGGCTGAAGCACGCAAGAGCGGCAAGCCGATTCTCTCTTTACGCCTGCTCGGCAATCTTAATGAAGAGTTCTCGTGCGCCAACAGCCGTTTCTTCCGCACGGCGCTGTATGCGAACAAAGCTGTCTCGGATGTCCTGCGCGAGCGGTTCGTGCTGCACTGGAAGAGCGTGCGCCCCGCGCCGCGCGTGACGATTGATTACGGCGACGGGCGCAAGCTTGAGCGCACGCTGACCGGCAACAGCATCCACTACATACTCGACGCTGAAGGCGGAATCGTTGACGCGCTGCCCGGACTCTACGGGCCGCAAGGTTTTCTGCGCGGCCTCACGGAGGCTGAAGCAGTCGTCAAACAAATTGCCGGACAAAATGATGTTGAGCGCGTGAAAATTCTGAATCGTTATCACAGAGACCGCGTGGACGCGATTACCAGAGCATGGACGGCGGACGCGCAGAAGGTCGGCGCGACAATTCCCGAATCAATCACGCGCGAAGCAGCCGAAGGCGAGTCATTCGACGCGCGTGTCGCCGCACGCACGGCGATGACCAAAGCGATGTCGGAAAATACTATTATCAACGCCATCAGCCATGACGTGATCTTGCTCAAAGGCACAACGGACGAAGCCGCGTGGATGAAGATCGCAAGCCTGCATGGCAAAGACGCGCGGCTGGATGAAGACAGCATCGCTCTCATCCGTCGCCAGCATGCGAACGCCAAAGAATCGCCTTTGGCTCAGGAACAACTCTCGCGCGTTGTACAAAACTTCGAGCGGTATCTGGCTTTCGATACGGTGCGCAATGAATACACGATGCACGCACAGCTTCACGCATGGCTGGCAAGCGTCTGGGGACGCAGGGATGTCGAGAGCTTTAACGTAAAAGTTTACGCAGAGCTTTTTCTGACGCCCGGCACAGACCCTTGGCTCGGCCTCTATTCGCCGGACACTTACACTGCGCTGGACGGCGGCGGCATCACGAAATAATCAAAGGATGAAGGATGAAGGATGAAGGATGAAGGTTAAAACCCTTTACCTTTACCTTTCTTCTCATTGGCTCTACTTTTTACTTGTTTGGCGATACTGACAAAAATAGCGACTAAAGATTCAGCCTCTTCCTGCAAGGGTTTGATGCGTGCTTCATCAAAAATTTTAGCTTCACTGATTAGCTCTAACCAGTAACAGGTCTCGTCAAGCTCTTGTAATCCGCCTTCAATCTTGCTAATGAAGTCGGCATCGGATTTAGCGCGCTGGGCTTCCCTGTAATGCGCGCCGACGGAAGTTCCAGAGCGCAAGACCTGTTTGCCAAGAACCTGCGATTCCGTTGTTTTTGGCAAAGCGACATACAATCGGACAATTCGTAGCGCAAAGCTCTTTGTCCGCTGTTTTAGGTCGCGCTCAATCATGCTTTACTTCATCCTTCATCCTTCCGCCTTCATCCTT
>JACMLC010000278.1 GCA_014379795.1 Pyrinomonadaceae bacterium | reverse complement strand
TACACGATTGTGATGCGCGGCGGGCATCAGGTACAGATTCCCGATAAATTCGAGGTCACACAAATAACGCTGACTTACGAAGCCGCTCCCGGCATCAACGTCACTCTGCAAATCTCAAACATTGACATCGCCGCCACAGAGCGCGCCAACCGCGAGCCGCAGGGCAGCTTTTTCAAACGCGCCGAACGGCAGCCGCTATCAATTCAGGCTGCGCCCGCTAAAGCTACAAATGCGCCCCGTGCGCGCCGGACGCTGACCAATCTCGATCTGGAAAGCACGCGACGCGCGCGGCTTGAGAGCGAGGCCGCGTACGAGCGCAGGCGGCAGGAGTTGGGCTTACCTTCGCGCGAAGAGTCCGAGCGGCGCAGGCAGGAAGAGACCGCACGCGCGCGCGAATTATTTGACCGCAGCGAAGCCGCAACCACAGAAGCCGAAAGTTACTGGCGCGAGCGCGCAACCGGACTGAGAACTGAAATCACAGCGCTTGATGCAGAGATAGGGTATGTACGCACACGTCTCGCGGAGACGCCTGACAGTATCGCTACTGTTTCTTACGGAGCATTCGGAAGCCCCGCTCCCTACATCTTCTCTGCGCCCGCGCCGCCTATCTCCGTCAACCGGCTTTCAAGCGGTAACAGGATAAGTTTACGGGTTGCCGACAACAATGCCGGTAATCGAGTGCGCCCGCGAAGCTCATTCGGCTTTTCCAATCCGCATTTCGGTTTCAGGCGCAGAGGCTATCAGGGTTACGCGACGACTTATCCCTACTACATCTCTTCAAACGACCGCTCAGAGTTGATTGCGCGGCTGCGGGACATGGAAGCGCGCCGCGCAGGCTTGCAGGCGCGCTGGCGGCTTCTCGAAGACGAAGCGCGGCGAGCCGGAGCGCAACCCGGCTGGCTCAGACCTTAAATGCAGTGATGAGTGATGAGAAGGAACTGAAGAAAATTATTTATGAAAAGCGGATGGGAAACTGTTATCGGTTTGGAGATTCACGCGCAACTGAGCACGGAATCGAAAATATTCTGCGGCTGTTCGACCAAGTTTGGCGACGAGCCGAACGCGAATACTTGCCCTGTGTGTCTGGGATTGCCGGGAGCTTTGCCCGTTTTGAATCGCCGTGTGATTGAGCTTGGCGCACGCGCCGCGCTCGCGCTCACCTTGCGCGTCAACGAGCGATCTATCTTCGCGCGCAAAAATTATTTCTATCCGGACTTGCCGAAAGGCTATCAAATCTCGCAATTCGACCGGCCTTTCTCAGAGCAGGGCGAGTTGGAAATTATGACCGCAGAGCGTGACGAAGGCGGGCATCCGCGCGAATGGCGTCCGATGAAGGTTAGGATTACGCGGCTGCATCTTGAAGAGGATGCTGGCAAGAATGTTCATGAAGGATTGCCGGACGTTGATCGCTACTCTTACGTTGACCTCAATCGCGCGGGGACTCCGCTCGCGGAGATAGTCACGGAGCCGGATTTTCGTTCCTCCTGGGAAGCATACGATTACGTCAATCATGTGCGCCACGCGCTGCAATGGGTCGGCGCGTGCGAAGCCGACATGGAGAAGGGAAACCTGCGCTGCGAGGCCAACGTCTCCGTCAGGCGCATCGGGGATGAAAATTTCGGCACCAAAGTCGAGCTAAAAAATCTGAACTCCGTGCGCTTTATGCAGCGCGCTATCGAGTACGAGATTGAAAGACAAATCGAGCTGATCGAATCCGGCGGGCAGGTCAGGCAGGAGACGCGCCTGTGGAATGAGCATGCAGCCGAAACGCGCGTGATGCGCTCGAAAGAAGAGGCGCATGATTATCGCTATTTCCCTGAGCCGGACTTGCCGCCGCTCATCGTCGGGGCTGAGTTTATAGAACAGGTGCGCAACTCTCTGCCGGAATTGCCGGACACGCGGCGCAATCGTTTTATGCAGGAATACGACCTCTCTTATAACGATGCCTCGCAGCTCGTTTCGGAACGCGCTCTGGCGGATTACTACGAGCAGGCTGCGAAGGCTTCCGCGAATCCGCGTGCGGCTGGCAACTGGATTCGCTCGGAGCTTTTGCGCGAGCTTGAGACAGCGAATCAAACAGTCGCCGAATGCCTAGCCTCGCCGGATGAGCTTGGCGCTTTGATACGCCTGATTGACGAAGGCAAGATCAGCGGCAAACAGGCCAAAGAAGTTTTTATAGAGATGTGCGCGTCCGGCAAAGGCGCAGCCGCGATTGTCGCAGAACGAGGCATGGCGCAGTTGAGCGACACGGGCGAGATTGACAGCGCGATTGATGAAGTCATCGCCGCGAGTCCAAACCAGCTCGAACAGTATCGCGCGGGCAAAGAAGCCCTCTTTGGCTTCTTCGTCGGGCAAGTGATGAAAGCGACCAAAGGCAAAGCCAATCCAAAAATCGTGAATGAGCGATTGAGGGAGAAATTAAAAGCATAGGAGCAAGGGGTATAAAATGAACTTAAACGGCAAGACAGCAATCGTCACGGGCGGCACAAAGGGAATCGGGCGCGCGATTGCGGAAGCTTTGTTGCGCGAGGGCGTCAATGTCTGCATCAGCGCGCGGCACGAAGCGGAGATTGAGCAGGCTGTGAGCGACATGGGCGGTCTCGGCGAAGCGGAAGTGGTCGGCGCGGTCTGCGATGTGCGCGTCGAGGAAGAAGTCTCGGCTCTGGTCGAGCATGCCGTGACGGAATTCGGCGGCATTGATATTTTGGTCAACAACGCGGGCATTGGCATCTTCGGTAAAGTCGAAGACCTCGCGCCGGAGGATTTTCGCGCGGTGCTGGAAACAAATTTGTTCGGCGTCTTCTATTGCTGCCATGCGGCGATTCCCGAAATGAAAAAGCGCGGGGGCGGCTATATCATCAACATCTCTTCGCTCGCGGGGACGAACGCGCACCCGCAGATGGCCGCGTACAACGCCTCGAAATTCGGCCTCAACGGTTTCAGCGAAGCCCTCATGCAAGAGGTTCGGCATGATGGAATCAAGGTCAGCTATATCATGCCCGGCTCTGTCAACACGGAGTTCGGCGGCGATGAGGCGAGCGCGGAGAAATCGTGGCAACTGCAACCCGAAGACATCGCGCGCGTCGTCCTAGACCTCTTGCATCACGACGAGCGCAGCCTGCCGAGCCGCGTCGAAATCAGGCCCAGCCGCCCGCCTCAGAAATAGCTCAAGCGAAAATATTTTGGAAGCATAGAGACATGCGAGCCGTGTTGCAGCGCGTCACACGCGCTTCTGTCAAAGTCGAGAATGAAACGGTCGGCGAGATTGGCGCAGGGCTGCTCGTCCTCTTGGGCATCACGCATGACGACACCACGCGAGACGCTGATTACCTGTTAGAGAAGATTATCAATCTACGCATCTTTGACGACGATAGAGGCCACATGAATCTCTCGCTGGCGGAGACGGGTGGAGCGATGCTCGTCGTCTCGCAGTTCACGCTCTACGGCGATGCGCGGCGCGGGCGGCGTCCTTCATACAGCGATGCCGCGCCGCCCGAACTGGCCGAGCCGCTTTACGAAAATTTTGTCACCCAAGCCCGCCAGCATGTTCAGCAAGTCGCGACGGGAAGTTTTCGCAGGATGATGCAGGTTGAGCTGGTCAACGACGGGCCTGTGACGATTCTGCTGGATAGCCGGAAGCTGTTCTAAAATTTGATGAAAGGATACATGGTCTTCGAGCAATGTATAAAAGAAGCCACAGGCAGTTGCGCCTGTCTCTCAGAAACATCTTAACGGCAGGATGGAAATGCGGATTGATCTTGACTTTGAGCCTGAGCGTTCTTCAAACCGGATGCAGGGATAAAACTTCTTCAAGAGATTACGACACGGGCGATGAACAGTCGAAGGAGAAATTCAAGAGAAGCGTCGTGCCTGTGGCGGATGCAGAGGCGGCTGTGATCGAGACTGAAAATCCTGCTTTCGGAAAAATCGTGATCGAGCTTTATCCGAACATTGCGCCGAAGATGGTCGAGCGTTTTAAACAGCTCATCAAAGAAGGTTTTTATAACGGCACCGCTTTTCATCGCATCAACGCGGCGGTGGGCTTGATACAGGGCGGCTCGCCTTTGTCAAAAGATGACAATCCTGATAACGATGCCGCAGGCGATTCTACTTATCCTGACCTGCCTGCGGAGTTCAGCGACATTCTTTACGAACGGGGTGTGGTCGGCGCGGCCAGAAACGAAGAGGGCGCGCCGGGCGCAACCGATGCGCAGCTTGCCAACACTGCCAATTGCCAGTTTTATATCACGCTCAAACGACAGGACGCCTTTGACGGAAGATACACCTTGTTTGGCCGTGTCATAGAAGGCTTGAGCACTGCGGATGTCATCTCGCATGCTCCGGTCGAAGCGGGGACGGAGCGTCCCTCGTCAAAGATTGTTATCAAGAGCATTACGCTCCAACCGCGCTCAAACTTTAAATGACTCTTGTCAGAACCGCCTGCGGTAGCGGGCGGGTCATGCTCATCGAAGAACCCGCCCGCTACCGCAGGCGGTCTGACCTGATTTTCAAATCGTATCGTCGTCCGACTTTGACCGTTCGTCCAGCT
>JACMLC010000277.1 GCA_014379795.1 Pyrinomonadaceae bacterium | reverse complement strand
GACGGTGGAGGCTCTTCTCCACGCCATCCGTCCCGACTTTCATGTCAAAGGAACAGACTATACAGAGGAAACTGTTCCCGAACGCGATGTGGTACGATCCTACGGCGGGCGCGTCGCCATCGTTGGCGACCCCAAAGACCATTCGACGACGGAAATGTTGGGGAAAGTGATAAGTGATAAGTGATAAGTGATGAGATAAAACTAAAAGCTTTCTCTTATCACTTATCACTTATCACTTATCACTTATCACTCGTTTTATGCGGATTTTATTCGTCAAACTCGGGAGCATCGGCGACATAGTGCATACCCTGCCGTCGCTGGCGGCGGTGAGGCGGGCTTTGCCGCGCGCGGAAATCTCGTGGGTGGTCGAGCGGCGAGCGGCGGGAATTTTGAGAGACAACCCGCTTCTTGATCGTCTCATCGAAGTGGACACGAAGGCATTGAGGCGCGTGCCGGTGTCTGGGGAGACGCTGCTGGCACCGCGTCAGCAGTTACGTCGGTTACGCGCCTCAACCTTCGATACCGCGCTGGACTTTCAGGGACTTCTTAAATCAGCAGCTATCGCAAGACTTTCGGGAGCCAAGCTTCGCTATGGTTTCTCGCGCGAAGCCCTGCGCGAGCCTGCCAGCCGCTTTCTCCTGACCAAAACCGTCCGCACGCCCACGCGCAGCCACGTCATCGTCAAAAATCTGTCGCTCGCGGCAGGCGCGCTCGGCATCAACGTGCCTGCTGACCCGTCGGAATTTGAGTTTCCTATCGCCGTCACGACAGAGCATGAGAATGAAGCTGAGCAGGCCGTCCGGGATTTTGAGACGGGATTCGCGATTCTGAATCCGGGTGGCGTGTGGCCTACGAAGCTTTGGAGCGCGGAGCGTTTCGGCGCGCTGGCGGATGAATTATGGACGCATCACGGCCTGCGCTCTCTGGTCACATACGGGCCGGGCGAGCAGGAGTTGGCTCAAAGAGTCACGGGCGCGAGCCGCTCGGGGCGCGCTCAAATCTGCAATCTGTCCTTAAAAGGCTTTTACGCTCTGGCGCGTCACGCGAGCGTGTATGTCGGCGGCGACACGGGGCCGACGCATCTGGCCGTCGCGGCGGGCGCTCCCGTAGTGGGGCTTTTTGGCCCGACCGAATGGTGGCGCAACGGCAGCCCGCGCTCTGCGGACATCTGCGTCGAGCGCAACGACATCAACTGCCGCACGGATTGCCATCGCCGCGCCTGCTCGCAATGGATTTGCATGGACATAGAGGTCGAGCGCATGCTGCACGCCGTCGGCGAGAGATTGAGACGCGCCAGAGAATTCAGAACAGTGGAGAGCGAAAGATTTGCGTAGAGGCGGGACATGGATGCAACGTTGGCGCGTGCCGCTCGGGTTTTTATGCGGCGCGTTTTTTCTTGTGCTGGCTAAACCACAGCGATTGACGCTTGCCATCGGCGGCGGGATCGCGCTTCTCGGCTTGCTCGTCCGCGCGTGGTCTGCGGGGCATATACGCAAAAATTCCGCTCTGGCGACTTCGGGGCCTTACGCACACACGCGCAATCCGCTTTATCTGGGCAGCTTTATTTTGGGACTCGGATTTACCATCGCATCCGGGCGCTGGTGGCTGGGCTTGCTGTTCGCAGCGCTTTTCCTGGGCATCTATTTGCCGGTCATGCGCGTCGAAGCGAGAACGCTGGCCGAGCTATTCGGTGATGATTATCTGGCTTACGCCCGCGCCGTGCCGTTGTTCTTCCCGCGACTTTTTCCGTACAGAGATCAGAGAACGCGCGGAATAAAGTTTGATGCCAGCTTGTACCTGCGTTATCGCGAGTATCAAGCGGCGATTGGCCTCGTCGTCGCGTGGAGCTTGCTGGCATTGAAAGCCGCTTTCTTGAATTGAAATTTTAAAATGATTTATTGGAAACGATTGAAAACCATTGGCCTCATGCTCTCGCTGCTGGCGGCTGTTGTGATCGCCGCGCCGTCGCGCGATAGCGATAAGCCTCGCGCGGATAAAGCGCAGCCTTCTTTACCGTTTGACCCGTCTGAAAAGCTCGTCTACGAAGGAGAGTTCACGCGCTCTCTGCTGCGCGGCGTAGATGTTGCCGACCTCTCATTTTCTTTCAGCCGCGTTCCGGCGAAGAACGTTGACGCGCAACCCGCGCTGCGTTTTACGGCGGAGGCCGTCTCGAAAGGAATCGTGAGCAAGCTTTTCGGTCTCACTTTTCGCCAGCGCATCGAATCCACTGTCGAGCCGACAACATTTAATGTGCTTCAAACCACCAAGCTCGACGAGCAGGGCAAACGCAAACGCACCAGCGAGGCAGTGTTCGACCAGAACTCGCGCAAAGTAGTTTTTACAGAGCTTGACCCGAACGACCCCAGCCGCCCGCCGCGCGTTATCACTTCTGAACTCAATGGCACGGTGCAGGACATCGCTTCCGCTTTTTATTATCTGCGCACGCAGAAGCTGGAGCCGGGTAAGACTCTCGAATTGCTTGTCAGCGACACGGGACAGGTCTTTCGCATTCCGGTCAGGGTTATCAAAAGAGAGCAATTGAAAACAGTGCTGGGCAAAGTCTGGACTGTGCGCGTCGTGCCAGAGCTGTTTGGCGAGGGGCGGCTGATTCGCGGCAAGGGCGAGATTACCGTCTGGTTCACGGACGACGCGCGCCACATCCCCGTTCGCGCCAAGATCAATAATCCTCTAGGGCGTTTGGACATCAAGCTGAAAAGCATAACCAACGGTCGCTAAGCAAGGTAAAAGTAAAAAGGTAAAAGGCAAAAGTCAGGCAACAAGCCCAGGCCGCAGTTTTTACCTTTTTCCTTTTACCTTTTTACTTTTGCCTTGTTCACCCGCCTTGCTTTTCGCCCTCCAATCCCGTACAACTTATCGTGCACTATTTTTAACAATGAAGCTTTATGAATAGGCGTTGCTGTGTGTAACGCTCTGTCTGGAGATACGTCTGATGCCGCTTTTTTTTCCGGGAAGTTCCGAACAAACAATCAAATCCCCTTTGCCGTCTGTTGTCGTGGATAAGCTGGCAGAGCTTTCGACCGACGAGCCTTTGCCGGAGCTTGAGGCGAGCGACCGGATAAAATTATTCGCGCAATCGCCCAGAAAACTTTATCTCTACTGGGGCTTGGCGCAAGACCCTTACGCGACCCTGCGGCGCGCGTTTGGCTCAATGGCCGGGCGTTATTCGCTGGTTATCAGATTGGTCAATACCGAAAACGATAAAGAGACTTTGCATCTCGCCTCTCCGACCAAATCACAGTGGATAGAGGTTCAGCCAAGCTCCGCTTATCGCGTAGAGCTTGGGCTTTACGCGCCGGGACAGGGATTTATCAAACTGCTTTCATCCAACACCGCACAGACGCCCCGTTCGGGCGTGGCGCGCGACGCAGACCAGACGCCGGAATGGAACATCTCTGCGGAAAACTTTGCGCGCGTACTGGACGAAGCGGGCTATGTCAGCGACGCGCTCGAAGTCACTTTGGAAGCGGCCGATGAAGCAACGCATGATCTGGCGACGCACGCTATCGCGCAGAGCTTTGGCGGCGCGGACATGCAAATGATGACCG
>JACMLC010000276.1 GCA_014379795.1 Pyrinomonadaceae bacterium | reverse complement strand
TGCATAAACAACGTAAAATCTTGCATGGAACGTGCATTTGTGCGCAGAGACGAAAGAATTCAACGAATCTTAGAAATAGCCATCCGTGAGGGCATAGTCTATGTTGCGGATATGGCAAAGCAGTTCGACCGATCAAAGAGTATGATCGGTCGTGACTTCAACGTTCTTCGGGATAAAGGCTTGGTTGAGCGCTTAAATGGTAAGGCAATACCAACAGGCTTTCCGTTAGTTGTTGCCGAGGCAGATGTACTCCCTGCCACGGCTATGGCTCTTGCTCAACTCATCGGAGATAATCAAGCAATCATTCTGGAAGCCGGGGCGGTATCACTTCAATTAGCTCAGCACGTTTCGAAGGATTTGCGAATAGTTGTAGTTACTAATAGCCCGGCGGTGGCAATGACCTTCTCGAATCACCCAAAAGTTGAGGTCTGGGTAATCGGAGGTAAGTTACGCAGTGGTGTTCTTATTCCGACTAAAAAAGAAGAGACTCAAATTCTCCAGAGAATTAGCGCAGCACTCTGTGTGCTAGGTACGTGTAACCTTGACTTGAAAACGGTTAGCACGCCGGATTCAGAGCAAGCCGAGCTTAAAAGCGAAATGATGTCAACAGCTTTAAAAGTAGCGGTAAGTGTTTCAGATGAAAGTCTCGGCAGTACATCCAGCTACTTCGTTGGCCCACTCAATAGAATCACTCACATTATACCCGCCAGCGATGTGTCCAATAAAAAGTTAAAGCCTTATGAGAAAGTAGGAATAAATATAGTACGCGGCTAGGACAAATCAGTTGTGACTGAGATGAAATCTACTAGCTTACGCTAAATGAAGGTCTTCGGATTTTTACTTTCTCTTCTTAAAGGGACAGGCCATTCTAACGCTAAGTACTGCAAACGCAGGAAATGCGAGCTTTCGCGCTATATGCTAGAGGAATTCAGCTTTAATGCCCGGTCGTTTCGGGATTTATGCAAGAACTGACAGCGTATCAATCAAAGCCGTATCCAACACCGTGTTGTATTCGTATGCGATAAAGAAAAAGCTGCGCCCGCGCCCGTTAATCCTGAGCGGAGGAAACACGATTGGCCCACTCAGGGTAAAGCCCGGATTAAGCTCTGTGAGCGGCAGGCGTTTTAATCCGAGCGAATTGTTTTTAAGTGTATTCGCGTTCAGGATGTCGTCACGAAAAAAGAAAAAAGCGCGCCCGCGAAATTCGTTTGCGCCGCCGCGCGTGCGTATGTTGATGCGCCCCCCTGAAGCGCGCCCGTACTCTGCGGAAAACTGGTTGGTGATGACCTGAACTTCTGCGACTGCTTCGAGCGAAGGCTGAAATCTTTCGCGCGCCGCGCGGTCGTCGTTATTGTCAAGGCCGTCAATCGTGATGTTGTTTGAATAAGCCGCGCCGCCGGAGAGGGCAAAGGTTCCGGCCTCTTCGGGCGTCTCACGCGGATTTGTATTGCGGTCTTCGGCCAACTCGCGTGTCGAGAGCGGTTCTTCCGTCACGCCCGGCAGCGTGAAAATTAAATCGAGCGGAGAGCGCGTGGGATTCGGCAGCGATTCGATTTCCTCGCCCGTAATCGTCCCGCCGACGATGGTTCGCGTCGTATCAACCAGCGGCGCAGACGCTTCCGCCGCGACTGATTGCTCTGCCACAACGCCCGCCGGACGCAAGGTGAAATCCACACGCACATGCTGTCCGGCAAGAGTCTCAAGCCCTGTCTTCTCTTCCAGCGCAAAGCCTGCGGAAGAAGCGCGCACCGTGTAGACGCCGGGCAGAAGCTCTATCAAACGATAACGCCCTTCGGCATCTGTGACGCCCGTGCGCTCGCTGCCCGTGCTTGCTAACAAGACTGTCACGCTCGCGCCCGGAATGAGCGCGCCATTCTGATCCGTCACGCGCCCGCTGATGGTGACTTCGTCAAGGTCTTGAGCGACGGTTGCGGCTGGCGTTACAAAGTGCGGAAGAAGGATGAGCGAAACACAGTGAACGAAAAAAAGCGTGAGCATCCGTGAGGGAGAACGATTCATGGCTTCTCCTTTTTAGATTATGAGTGGGTGAGATGATTGCTCGCACACGACTTATTTGAGCCAGAGGTGCGGAGCTAAATTGGGATGGACGTAAGACTCTAACGCTTCGCTTGCGGCGCGGAAATTAATCGGCCTGCTTAAGCTCTGAGGCGGGAATGCGTGTGAGCGAAGCCCCTCTCGAAAGTCTCTTTTCGCGGGGCGCACTTTATCACTATGCAGGCGCGAAAAACAAGAATAATTTTTAGGTTCGATTGATGCGGCGACGCAGGAGCGTGGTCGTGCGTGAGGTGCGAACCAGCGCGCCCGCTTCGGGCGGCGGAGGCGCATCGGTAAACTGCGAAAACTCTTCGGTGTGCGTGCGCAGGTATTCAAAGAAACGCTCGAACTCTTGCTGCATCGCGTCCATCTTTTCGCGCATGTTGAGAATAATTTCGACGCCCGCCAGATTGACGCCCAGGTCGCGCGTCAGTGAAAGAATCACTTCGAGACGTTCAAGATCAGGGTCTGTGTAAAGCCGCGTGTTGCCCTCAGAGCGCGACGGTTTCAAGAGTCCTTCGCGCTCATACAGCCGCAAAGTCTGCGGATGTATATCGTACTGCGTCGCCACCGCGCTGATCGTGTATGTGCGAACTTTACGTTTCATAAGCGGTATTTTAGATTTGCGATTTGCGATTTGCGATTGGTTAAGGTCAAGGCTTTTAATTTTAATTCTTCAGTCCTCTTCCAATCGCAAATCTAAAATCGCAAATCTAAAATTATTCCAGCCCCATCACGACGCGCGGGTTCTCAGGATTGAGTTGCGCGAAGCGTTTTAAAAGCTCTTTGGTCTCTTCCGAAATCACATTCGGGAGCATGATCTTGACTTCGACAAACTGGTCGCCGCGAAGGCTCGCGTTGCGCAGTGAAGGCGCGCCGCGCTCGCGCAGGCGAAACTTTTGTCCCGACTGCGTGCCGGGCGGAATCCGCAGTTGCGCTTTGCCTTCGACCGTCGGGACTTCTATCTTCGCGCCGAGCGCGGCTTCCGACACAGTCACCGGAACAGTGACGTAAATATTATCGCCCTTGCGCGTGAAATATTTGTGCTTCCCGACGTTTGTCAGAATGAACAGATCGCCGGGAGGCGCACCCAAACGCCCGCCCTCGCCTTTGCCGACGATGCGAACGCGCGAGCCTGTGTCCACGCCCGCGGGGATGCGAAGCTTAACCGTCTCTGTCTTGGGCGTCACACCGCTGCCTTTGCACAGAGAGCAAGGCTGGCGGCGACGGCCCGTGCCTGTGCAATCCGGGCATTCCTGCGAGAAGCGAAGACGACCGCCCGCGCGCTGCACTTGCCCGGAGCCTTTACAGGTCGGGCATACAACCACCGGCCCGCCCGTATCGCCCGCGCCGTTACAGCGCGAACACTGCTCAGAGCGATTGACGGTGATGTTAGTGGTCATGCCCGTGATGGCTTCCTCGAATGAGAGAGCTAAGGGCATTTCTATATCCGCGCCGCGTTTGGCCTGAGCTTTAGGCGGCTCGCGCTCCTGTTCCTTCGCGCCTCCGCCGAAGAGGTCTGCAAAGATGTCGCGAAAGCTTGAGCCTCCGCTACTGCTGCTGCTGCCCGCGCCGGACGCGCTGCCCCAGTCAAAGCCTTCAAAGTCAAAGCCAGCGGGGCCGCGACCGCCGCTCCCAGCGCCGCCCGTCGCGCCACGCGCCGCAGCATCCGCCAGATTGTCGGAATACTGGCCGAAGCGATCATAGACGCCGCGTTTCTTCGCATCGGAGAGCACGTCATGCGCCTCCGTGATCTTCTTGAAACGCTCTTCGGCAGACTTGTCGCCCGGATTCACATCCGGATGAAACTTACGCGCCAGCCTGCGATAAGCCTTCTTGATCTCTTCCGGC
Source organism: Pyrinomonadaceae bacterium (assembly GCA_014379795.1). GTDB lineage: Bacteria > Acidobacteriota > Blastocatellia > Pyrinomonadales > Pyrinomonadaceae > JACMLC01. The sequence goes on along the minus strand of JACMLC010000276.1, from coordinate 781 downwards.
TTGGCATCGCGCTTGACGCCCAGCACCTGATAGTAATCTTCTTTTGCCATTTTAAAGCAGTGACAAGTGACGAGTGACAAGTGACAAGTTTAAAAGCTTGTCTTAGCTTGTCACTCGTCACTTGTCACTCATCACTGCTCTTATTTGTTTTCGTCCACGTCTACGTACTCGGCGTCAATCACATTGTCATCGCCGCCGCTCGTGCCTTGCGTAGAGGACGAAGATGATGCGCCAGCCGCAGAAGCCTGCTCGTCCGTATCACTGCTCGCGCCGCCGCTCGTCCCCGTCTGTTGATAGAGAGCTTCGGCCAGTTTGTGCGAAGCCGTTTGCAGCCGCTCAAAGGCGCTGTTCATCGTCTCAGCAGTGCCTTCGGTCGAAGCCTTCTTCGCTTCCGCGATGGCCGCTTCAACTTCAGACGCGCCCGCGCTGTCCATCTTCTCGCGGTTCTCTGTAAAGGTCTTCTCGACCTGATAGGTCAAACCGTCAAGACGATTGCGCGCCTCTATCTCCTCGCGCTTCTTCACGTCTTCAGCGGAGTGCGATTCGGCATCACGCATCATACGATCGATCTCATCTTTGGAGAGACCCGAAGAAGCAGTGATCGTGATCTTCTGCTCGCGCCCGGTGCCCATGTCTTTAGCAGAGACGTTGACGATGCCGTTAGCATCTATGTCAAACGTGACTTCGACCTGCGGCATGCCGCGCGGCGCGGGCGGAATTCCGACCAGATGCAACTTGCCGAGCGTGCGGTTGTCCGCAGCCATCGGCCTCTCGCCCTGTT
>JACMLC010000275.1 GCA_014379795.1 Pyrinomonadaceae bacterium | reverse complement strand
ACCCAAGCGTGAAGCACATCGAAGCGAGCAACAGCGACACACCAAAGGCTTTGATAAATGTTGGCAGCTTCATTCAGGATTACTAAAGAAAATAAATCTGCCTCGCAAGTGATGGAGAGGCGCGATACCTGACAATCGTTTTCCGGCAACGCGCCCGCCAGCAGTTATTTAAACCTCACGTCGCTAAGGCTTTTCTTCCGGCAAGTCTTCGATGATGTCTTCTTCGATGATCTTCACGTCTGTGCCGTACTTTTGATAGCCGCGAAAGCGTGTCACGTTCCGGCTTTGAAAGCTTTGCTCGCCCCTGCGGAACACGGAGAGGCTTTCCGACTGCGAGGGCAGCAGGTACTTTTGGTCTGCGATGGTGACCCAGTCATAGTCCGTGATGCTGGTGACGGCGATGATAGGAAAATCCGCAGGCATCTCTGCCAGCATCTCAAGCCTTAAAACCCGGTTCAACTCGCGGTCAACCCAGACGCGCCCATGATAGCCGACTATCACAGTCTTGCTCGCTTCTACGATTTGCCAGCGCGAAGTCTCTTGCCTGACCTGATAGTTGTAAACAATCGTGCGGCGACCGCGCAGCGTGTCCGTGTTCGTATCCGTAAAAGCCGTCTCGTTGCTCTCGTCAAAGAGCAGCGCCAGCCTTGAGACGTATTCGCCGGTTGAAGTCGCGCCGCCGACCTGTTCCGAATAGTTCTGGCCTTCTTTAATCTCCTTGCCGGGCGGCATTCCGTTGACGGCGAGCAGTTTGTATTCCTCTGCGGCGCTGGCGCGATAACTGACTGCAACGGTCAGGCGATCCGAGGTGATCCAGTTTTTCACATTGCCGTAAGAGTATGCTCTGGTAATCAATTGTTTGACGACAAAATCGGGCATCGCTTCTTTGGCGACGAGCGTTGCCGCGCGCGTCTTCTCAAGAAGCTCCTGCGCCTCTGTCGTAGAAGGCAAAGCTGCTGCGACTGGATTAGCGCGCCTGCGCTCGGCTTCTTCCAGGGTTCGCCGCAGGACTTGGTCATTGCCGCTCTTGGAAGCCACGAGCGAGCGCATGCCGTCCGTCAACGGAAAGCCGATGCCGCGCCGCCGAATCGCCTCTATGGTTTCTTCCTTCTTTTCCGGCTGTTTGGGAATCTGATAGAGAAGCTTGACCAACTCCTGACTCGTCAGCGGCGCGTCCTTAGACTGCGCAAAGGCCGAAGAGAAAGAGAGTGAAAGCAAAACTGCTAATGATAAAATTAGGCTCAAGCGAGCCTGTGTGTTTCGGAATATCATATTTCTTAAAAAGGCAGTTTGGTGATTTTGTCAGGGCTGAAAGTGGTTTTGATGCCGGTATTCGTATCAAGCCAAGAGTCTCCCATAGCGCCACCGACCATGACCGTGACTCCCTGACTGACACCAATCGTGATGTCAAAGTCAATTGCCTCGCCAGCTTGAACACTAAAATTCTTGAAGGTTAAACTTTGAAAGCCAGCCGCAATGACTTGCATCGTATAGGAACCGGTCTCAATCGAGTGCGCCCTGAAGATGCCCTTGTCGTCCGTGACTGTCATAAGTTTTTTCTTGCTTGCCTGATTGACAATCTCAACTATAGCTCCTTCTACCACCGCGCCGTTAGGGTCTTTGACCACTCCTTTAAGTTGCAACGACGGATCGGCCTGCCCTTGAGCATTGATTTGACGGGTCACAGTAATATGCCCGCCGCCCGGACACGATTTATCTTCCTGCGAGCGATTTTGTCCCAGCACACCGAAACAGAAACTAAGAACAGCAGTCATCGTTGCGCCCGCCATGCGCGAGACGCGCCGCCTGATGGCGCGCAAGCCCACTGGGCAGTCCTTCGTGATGACAGTGCCGTCCGCGCGCTTGTGCAAGCGTGCGCAGAGCCGTCCTTCAGTGCGCGCGATTAACTCCTCAGCCTGCTTTCTGGTCAGCTCTGAAATGTTATAAACATTCAGCTTGCAAAGCTCGCAGAAACGCACGCGGTTATCGCCCTGCATGCTCTCCCAACTCGTCGGGCACGGAGAAGCAATTCGCAGGCGGTCAACTAAATCTGTCTCTTTGTGCATAAACATCAATTTGGCACGGCAGGAATATTTTAAGACCAACCCCTTCGATGTTATACGCCCTGCGCGGTTGCCTCACAAAAGCGCGGGAAAATTGCAAAGTTTGTGTAAAGCCGAAGTTTACAGGCAAAAATGCTCTATGGCGCGTGTGAGAATTTTTTGGCATTCGCGCAATTCCGCGACGGGAACAAACTCGCCCGTCCGGTGCGCGACGCGTATGTCGCCGGGGCCTAAGATAACCGCGTCCGCGCCGAGTGCGCGCATCTGCGGGGCTTCCGTGCCAAAAGCGACAGTCCCGGACGCGCGCCCTGTCGCTTCTTCGAGCAAGCGCACGAGCGGCGCAGACGCAGGCGTCTCCATCGCTTCATCAAGCCGCGACGCATTTATCTCGCAATCAAAATCCGCATCCAGCCGTCGCTCATTTTCAATAGCATCCCTCACAAGCTCTAACACGCGCTCAGCTTTCTGTCCGGGCACAGGCCGCCATTCGAGCGTAAAGCGGCACTCGCCCGCGATGATATTCTTGGCCGTCCCGCCCTGCACCAGCCCGACATTGAGCGTCGTGTAAGGCGGATCAAATTCCTCGCGCCTGTCTTCCTGTATGCTCAAAGCGATTTTTTCTATCGCCGCGATCAGCCGCGCCGCGCGAAAGATTGCAGAAGCTCCGACAGCCGGATACGCGCTGTGTCCCTCGCGCCCGCGCACAAGGATTTCCGCGAGACAATAACCTTTGCCCGCGCGCATCGGTTGCAAAGATGTCGGCTCGCCTACGATGGCATGCTTGACGGACAACACGCGCGCGTCAGCCAGCCGCTTGGCTCCAAGACATCCGACCTCTTCATCCGCCGTGAAGACGAGCGCGAGCGGGCGTTTGAGATTTCCGACAGCAACACTCTCAACTGCCATCAGCGCGGCGGCGATAAAGCCCTTGGTATCGCAAGAGCCGCGCGCGTAAAGCTTTTCATCGCGCTCGGTCAGTTGCAAAGCGTCCGTCCACGCGCTTGAGAAAGGAACCGTGTCCGTGTGCCCGACCAGAGCCAGCTCAGCATCCATCTCATCCGAAAGGAGCGCGCCCGCCAGCGCGATCATGTTTATTTTCTCAACGCCGCGCTCGTCCGTGTAGGGAAATTGCCTGACCTGAAAACCGATGGCTTCGACTCTCTCTCTCAGATAAGAGATGATTTCGGCATTCGAGCGCGCGGAGACGGAATTAATAGCGACCAGCTCGGATAAGGTTTTTTCAATTGTCATCTGAGACATAATAATTTACGCAGGCAGAAAAAGCTTCACGCAAAGGCGCAAAGAAGATAAAAACTCAAGGCGCAAAGTCTTGAGCTTCTTCTTTGCGTCTTAAAGCTTTTCTTTGCGCCTTTGCGTGAAACTAATCTTTTAAATTCCACAGTCTTCCTTGCAGCGCAGAGAATTTTTCAACGATTCCTTCCTGCGACCGATGTCGTCCATCCTCGACCAGACGCTTTCCGCCGACGAACACCTCGCGCATGGCTGTCCGCGCGAGGGAAAAAACTATGCTCGACAATAGATCATCCGGCGACGCCCCGGCTATTGACGCATCATCAAGCGCCACGGTGAAAAAATCTGCGGGACGACCCGTTTCAAGCGCGCCGCCGTTCGCGCCGATACTCGATGCGCCGTGAATTGTCGCGCTCTCAAAAAGCCGCGCCGCCAGCGCGGAAGATTCATCATCGCTCTCAGGCGCAAGCACATTGCGCTCCTGCTTTTCCAGCCGCAAGTGGTATTCAAGCTCGCGCGCGTCTTCCAGCAAATCAATCTGTGTGTGGCTGTCCGTGCCGAGCGCGACGCGCACGCCATGTCTCAAAAACAAGTCAGCCGGAACAATGCCGTCGCCCAAGTTGCGTTCCGTCGTCGGGCATGCGCAAACAAAAGCCCGCGCACGCGCCATCGCCTGCGCCTCCGCGTCTGTGATGTGAACCGCATGAACGCCCGTGAACCGCTCGCTCAAAATGTTTTCATCCGTGAGCAGCGAGACGGGCGTGCGTCCATGTTCCGCAAGGCACGCGGCATTTTCCGCTGGCTGTTCTGCAACGTGCATGTGAACGCGAAGCTGCTGCTCGACACTATAACGAACAACTTCGCGCAGGTAATCGAGCGGCGCTGCACGGACGCTGTGCGGCGCAACTCCAACCCATGCTTCATCCGGCGCAGCATCGCGCGACAAATCGCTTCTCAGCTTCTCGACATGAGACAAAAATTCTTCCGGCGCAGCTTCGATAAAACGCTGCTGTCTCGGATTCGCTTCGACCTGAAAGCCTGAGCGCGCATAGGCCACGCGCAAGAGGGCTATCCGCACGCCGACATCGCGCGCGGCACGGATGACCTCTTTCGCCAGCAAGTTCGGATCGTCATAAGCCTTGCCCTTCACGTCCCTGTGAAGATAATGAAACTCTCCGACAGCGGTGATGCCTGTCAAAAGCATTTCAAGAAAAGCCATCCGCGAGGCGTCGTAAACATCTTCCGGCTCAAGCCGCGCCGCCGCGCTGTACATCATCTCGCGCCACGTCCAGAAAGAATCTTT
>JACMLC010000274.1 GCA_014379795.1 Pyrinomonadaceae bacterium | reverse complement strand
TAGTGTTCGAGACAACGCGCGTTTTTGTGATAGCTGCGGAGCAACCATCGCAGACCCCGAAGCCACACGCCTCGCCCCCCGCGCGCACGCGCAACAGCAGGCGGTCATGCCGCCACGCAGTAAAGATGAATCAAGCGATCTTGAGCGGACGATTTTCACAGCGCGCCCGACGATGCTTTTTATCAAAGCAGGCTACATCGCCGTCGCGCTCGCCGCCGTCCTGCTGACCATTCTGTTAGCCATGCTGCTGCCCTCTGTGTCATGGTATATCTGGCTTCCCTTCGCGCTCGCGCTGCTGCTGATTCCGGCCTACTATCACGTTAAGCGCAACACAGTCCTTTACACTCTGACCGATTCCAAGATCGAGATTGATACGGGCTTGATCGCGCGCACGACGCGCAACATCCCTTTGCGAACCATACAGGACGTGACCGTTTCGGCCTCTATCCCGCAACGCCTGCTGGGGTTCGGCAATGTGATCATTGACAACGCGAGCGAAATCGGCGGCTCAACCGTTTTGCGGAACATCAACGACCCGCGCAAGCACGCGGACATGCTCCTGCGCGAGTTGCGCCGCTTCGGTCGCTGAAATTATCTCAACTTTTTGCACAACTTGGCGCGCAGCAGGGAACATCTAAAGACATTCGGTTTCTAAAGAGTTGTAGCTGCTACGTTTTATTCAAGAGGTACTATTTTGCTGGCATTTTTATCCAAACTTTTATCTGCCTGCGTCCTTTTAATCTTCTCCTTCGCGCCTGTTTTAGCGGGTAGCACATCTGAAGAGGCTGCTAAATTGCTGCCTGAAAGAGTCGGCGACTTTCGCGCGGTTGGCGCGGCTCGCCCGTCTACAGATTTTGCTGAGCGCAAGGAATCATACGAGGCTGAGACGGCTCTTTCACGCACATATAGTTTGGCAGGCGGCGCAAAATTCCGGGTCGAGCTTTTCAAAGCGCGCACGGACAGGGGCGCATACGCGCTCTTTTCACACGAGGCGCAGAAGCTTTCGGCAGAATCCACAAGGCTGGACCAGACTGGGACTGCGGCTCTTATCAACTCATCCGGTCGCGCTCTTATCTATAAAGGCTTATTCTTCATCAACATCTTTGACGAAAGCCTTGAGAAAAATTCCGACAAATTAACTGCTTTCGCAAAGCTTCTGGCAGAGCCTCTGGATAAAGGCGAGGGCGAGATTCCGGTCTTGGTCAAGCATCTGCCGGAATGGGAACAGGCGCAGCAGCGCGCAGTCTATGCGCTCAATTTGTCTGCGCTGCAAGAGGCTACGGGCAGTCGCACGGTTCTGGATGCAGTCAATTTTGCGGGCGGCGCAGAAGCGGTCACAGCGACCTACGGCTCATCGCGCCTTGTCATCATCGAACACACCACGCCGCAATTAGCGACAGAGAACGACACGCGCATCAACGCGCGGATTAATGAATTAAAAAATAGCGGTCAAGCCATTCCTTCCGCCTATCGCCGTGTCGGGAATTATGCAGTCTTTGTCTTTGACGCGCCGGACGAGGCCACGGCGGCGCAGCTCTTGGATAAGGTCGCGTATGAACAGGTCGTCCAGTGGCTCGGCAGCAATCCGCGATTGCTTGAGCGGGCGCAGAGAGAGTATAGCGAGACGACCGCCGGTGTAATCCTGTCAGTCGTCAAAGCGTCCGGACTTTCCTTGCTCATCTGTCTCGGCATCGGCGGGATTTTCGGCAGCATCATTTTCAGGCGTCGCCGCGCGCAACAGACCACGAGCGAAGCTTATTCTGACGCAGGCGGAATGCTGCGACTCAACATAGACGAGATGACTCCGAAGGTTGATCCTTCGAGGCTTTTAGGTAAAGGCGACCGTTAAGCAAGGCTAACAATCATGGCCGCCTAAATCGAAAGTGAAGTTCGGACTCGTAACACACACACAAAAAGAGAGCTGAGATTCAAATCTCAGCTCTCTTTTTTATCCCCTTGAAGTTTTGACCCGCTTAAAAAAGTTTGCGGGCTGCTGGTCTTCCTGTCGGGCTCCCCCAAGCCCTTTCAGGACGCCGACCAGCAGCCCAGCAACTTATGCCCTTTGACTGCTTTCGCTTCCCCGGCAACCCCGTTCCCCCGAAAGGGCTACCGTTTTAGCTTTTCAAATGAGTGGAAGACCTCCCCCAAAGTCTGCCGCTCACTGCTGTCTCCGAGCCTGACCCGATTCACCCTATATGTATCCTTTTCAATTTTATACATTTCCTTGTTTAGCAATGACCGTGCCAATTACGCCCCTCAATCACATAAAATTCGCAGAATCCGCATTTAGCCTTTTGAAAACGCATTTTTCAGACTAAAGGGGACATTAATGCTGCAAGTCAGCCTTTGACCAAAAACGACAAAAGTCGCATGGCTTTCATACATACCGAGTGTACGCATGAATCGTAATCACACGCTTTTGTGGTTCTTTGGTAGAATCCCGCTATGCCCAAACAGTTATTGACGCCGGAAAAATCTCTTATCAAGAGAGCGAAGAAAAAGCCTGCGCCGCGGAACAGGACATTAAAGCTGAGCCGGGCTGAGATGTTGCGATACAAAGACCGTCTTATACATTTATCAGCGTCAGCCAGGAAGAAAGACCTTCTTGATAAGACCATTTGTCAGGATTCTTTTGACGCGCTCAGGCATCTGCCGGAAAATTCCATTGATCTCTTGTTCGCAGACCCGCCATATAATCTGACCAAAGCTTTTAACGCGCGTCGCTTTCGCAGCTCAAGCTTGGAACAGTACGAGGCTTGGCTTGATTCTTGGCTCTCGCAAACTTTGCGGGTTTTGAAGCCGACGGCCTCCGTCTATCTTTGTGGAGACTGGCGTTCGTCCGCTGCGATTCACAGAATCGGGACAAAATATTTTCAGTTGCGCAATCGCATCACATGGGAGCGCGAGAAAGGGCGCGGGGCGCGTGCCAACTGGAAAAACTGCTCCGAAGACATCTGGTTCTTCACAGTCTCAAGCGCGTACACCTTCAACGTCGGCGAAGTGCTGCTCAAGCGGCGCGTCCTCGCGCCCTACACGGAAAACGGCCAGCCCAAAGAATGGACTTCGGAAAGCGAAGGCCGCTTTCGCCTGACACACCCGTCGAATCTCTGGACGGACGTGACCGTGCCGTTCTGGTCTATGCCGGAGAACACGGAGCATCCGACTCAGAAACCCGAAAAGCTGCTCGCCAAAATCATCCTCGCCAGCAGCCGCAAGGGAGATTTAATTCTGGACCCTTTCGCAGGCTCCGGCACGACCTGTGTCGTCGCCAAAAAACTAAAACGGCGCTTTATCGGGATTGAGATAGACGAGCGATTCTGCTGCCTGATTGAGAAGCGTTTGCAGATGGCCGATAGCAAACCATTAATTCAGGGATATGCAGACGGAGTTTTCTGGGACAGGAATACTTTCGGGCAACAATCAAGAAGCAAGAAAACATAACAAGCAAGATAAGCGAACAACTCTTTGCGCTCTTTGCGAAAAATCTTTGCGTCCTCTGCGTTAAAAAAGCCTTTCACCGCAAAGACCGCAAAGAAGTAAGACGCAAAGAAAAACATGCTTGCTACTCATCAAGGCAGCGCATCAACTAAAGCATCAATGTCATCAACTGTGTTGTAGAGATGCGGCGCGATGCGCAGGCGGTCGCCGCGTGGAGCGACGATGACACCTTGCCGTTTGAGATGCGTATAAAGAGCGTTCGGCGTTTGCCCGTGGCGATGCTTGATGCACACGATCTGCGATTTTTCGACGGCGCGGCGCGAGCTAACAATCTCGTAATCACGCCCTGCCAGACGTTCGCACAGGTAATCCGTCAATTCTTCAAGATGCGATGCGATGCGACCGACGCCCGTTTCGGTTAAAAGACGCAGGCCGGCATCGAGTCCATGAATCAAAGCCGTCGCCGCAGTGCCCGTCTCCCATGCGAGCGCGCCGCCTTTCCATTCCTGCTCAAAATTTCCATAGTCTTCCGGGTCAATCACGCTCACCCAACCGACGAGCGTCGGCTCTATGCGCTCACGGGCGCGCTTCGACAGATACAAAACTCCAACCCCCTCCGGCGTCAGCAGCCACTTGTGACACGCGCCCGCCGCGACATCAACCAGCTCCGCCTCGACATCCGTCTCAACGACGCCCATCGCCTGTATCACATCCACGACGAGCAGAGCGTCACGCGCACGCGCGGCGCGCCCAAGGCGCTCAAGGTCTGCGCGAAAGCCTGAGCCGTACTGCACCTGACTGATGGCGACGACGCGCGTTCTGTCGTCAATCAGGTTAATCATTTCTTCAAGGTCTATGCGCCCGTTGTGCTCTTCGCACATGCGAACCTCTACGCCGTAAGCTTTTTCTAAGCGAAGCCATGGATAAATGTTCGACGGAAACTCTTTACGAAAAGTGACGACGTTATCGCCCTCGCTCCATTTGAGGCCGTTCGCCACGGTTGATAATCCGTCGGACGTGTTGCGCATGAAGGCAATCTGCTCAGGCCGCGCGCCGATCATTTCCGCCGCAAGTCTTCGCGCACGCTCCTTGACCGCAATCCAAC
>JACMLC010000273.1 GCA_014379795.1 Pyrinomonadaceae bacterium | reverse complement strand
GGGCGCCCAGTAAAACGGCGCTGCGTACTTCTTGCCCGCGATCATGTTCTGCTGCGCTCCCCGCATCGCTGCCGAGGCCGACATCCCCTGCCCAGTCAACATCCGCTTGTAAAAGTCCGTCATCAGTTGCGCCGTCGAGTTGTCCGACACCGACCACAGGCTCACTCCCACCGTCGGCGCGCCCGCGTACATAAACGCTCGCGTCAATCCGATGACGCCTTCGCCGCGTTTCTCTTTGCCTAAACCAGTTTCGCAGGCCGAGAGCATGACGAGCGGCGCACCCAGCTTGAGATTGAAAATCTCATCGGTTCTCAAGAAACCATCGCCAGCCTTGTTGCCGACCAGCGAGAGCACGAGGCCGGTAAATTGCGGGCGTTCGGCGTTCAAGAGGCCATGCGTGGCGACGTGGACGACGCGATAATTCCTTAAGTCGCGCGATTGGACATTAGCCTCATTGGCATTGAGATCGAGCCAGATGTCGGCAGTGCCGCCGCTCTGTTTGGTAAGCGCGGCAATCTGCTCAGCCTCTGCGCGCGTGCCGTTCAAACGCGCCAGCATCGGATTTTTTATGGGCGCGCCCGTGCCGGAAGCAGAGGGCGTGCCCGCAACATCCGCCAGTGCGTTGGAAAGTCCGAGACCGCGTGTCTCCGCGTTAGCGGTGACGTTGGGGGCGGGGGCGGCAGGGGGGGCGACAGGAGTAGTGGTTTTTCTCCCTGCGCCCTTCGCTGCGGCTTTCGGCGCGCGTTTAGCCGGGATTTTTCCTCCCCCTTTCGCCGCTGCCTTCGTTGCTCCACTCAGACGTGGATCGTTTGAGCTAAAGATCGGGTCGGCGATGACCAGCACGCTCGTGCCCTGCGGTCTGGCGGACGCCTGCTTTCTGATGACCGCGACCACAGAGGCCGACGGAGCGTAGGCGATTTCATTACTCGTCACGAGATAAGGCAACGCGGCATAGTCCGTTCCGCCGCCCGTTTTCACGAGAGCTTCAAATGGAATGTAGTTGAGCGCGCCGTCCGCGACGATCAGCATGCGCTTGTCGCCAATCATGCTCGCGGCTGGCTCGACGGCGGTTCTATAGAGCGTGTTGGAAGTGGTTGCGAAGCCTCCTGCATTGCCGGATGCTGGAGCAGAGCTGAGGCCGAGGCCGCGCGTGGGCGCAAGATTAATTCCGGTAATCGGGGAACGCAGTTTTTCGGGAATCATCGCGGCGCGGAACTCCAGCGCCTGTTTCTCCACAATCTCGCGTGCGGGCAATTTATAAAGCGCGACGCCCCCTTGTGTGACAGCCCACAGATAGGAAACATGCGCGCCCAGACTATATTCCAAGAGCGCGGTCTTATCATCGAGTACCTGTTGCTGCACTTCCGCGAGCGTCAAAGGTTGCGGCAGGGTCAGAGAGGCATAACGCGGGTTGGCCGTCCTGATTTGATTCTCAATGCTGTCGTAATCAATTGAGAGCTGGTTCAATTCCGCTTCGAGGTCGGAATCCGATTTTTTGTTTTCTTCATCAAAGCTGTCGAAGCCCGCCAACTCCTGCGCAATCTCCTGCTGGCGAGACAGGTTGTCCTGCCTGCGCTTCAAGAGGTCTGCGGGGACGCCTTCGGAGAGGTTGGCGTTGGCTTCGCCGAGCATGTCCAGCAAGGAGCGTGCGCGTCCCTGTTCGACGATTTTAAAAGCTTCGGCAGCATCTGCGAGAGCCGCGCCGGAGAGCGGTTGTCCCGGCGTCGCAGCCATCAAAGCTCTTTCGGCGAGCGCGCCCGCCGCTTCATCGAAGACATCCTTCGTGGTTGCCAGAAACGTCGTGCGCGATTCATCTGCGCTGATGCTGCCCGCGCGGATGGCTTCGATGGTCTTCACCGCATCACGATAAGCGACAATCGCTTCTTCTCTGATTTTGGTGGCCTTCTTTCGATCTTTCTCAATGCCTGCCTGTAGCCATTTGCTCTTGCCCACGCCGCGTTGCGCAGGCCAGCGCAGGTCTGCGCGTTTGTCTTTACGCGCGCCGTCGCTGGCAGAGTTGTAATGCTTGATGGCATCTGAAAAACGACTCTGTAGCAGCGCGATGTCGCCCAAAGAAGTGCGAGAGGCGATGCGCCAGCGACGCGCCTGCCCGAACTTTCCATAAAACGTATTGTCCGCAGCGGCGAGCGCGTTACTGAAATGCGTCTTTGCGCTGTCGAGTTGATTGCCGGAGTAATCCAGACGACCCATCCCCAGCTCGTAAATCGAGAAGATAATATATTGACGGTAATCTGCGCGTTCCTGGTCAATAGTGGTCTTCACATCTGCTGCGAGCGCGGTAGCCTTACCCACCGTTCCGGGCGCGAGACCGCTTGCCACAACCTCGCGTCCTTTATTGAAGAGATCAAGCCCCTTGTCCACCTTCTGCATCACCTGTTTGATTTTGCCCGTCGTGCTGATATCAATCTTGGGCACAGTCATTCGAGAGTAAGCGTCGCGCGCCTCTGCGCCCCGTCCCACGCTGTAAAGCATGTCGCCGGTTTTGGCGAGCATCAGATTAGCGTTGTATGTATCGTTGGCCGCTACGAATGACTCGTTCGCTTTTTGATAATGGGTGAGCGCGACGTTGTGCTGTCCCTGTCGGCTGTACAGGTCGCCGAGCGCGTCGCGCGATGCTGCAATGCCCTTTGCATCATTGGCAGTGGTGTAGAGCTTGAGCGCCTGTTCGAGATGGCCGAGAGCCTGCTCCGCATTGCCGCGCTTCAAGAGCGCGCGTCCCTGCTTGAGCGCGGCTTTCCCGGCTCCCTCTTGCGGCGCGGCGGCAGTGGGGGAAGCAGGCTTAGGCGTCTGCGCGTTTAGCGCAATGGGCGCTAATCCGGCGGCGATAATTGCGCATGAAAGAAAATAAATAAAGGGCTTCGTCAAATATTTCGTGAAGCCTAAAATAAGCGAGCACGTGGGGAAGAGTTTTTTCAAGCTACACCTCTTTGTAGATGGGGCAATCCTGCCGTGAGAAAAAGACGCTGACGATTAGGCGCTTAAAATAGCACCGCAGGAGTTGATTGACAATAGCCAGCAAAACCAAAGGCTAGCCACAGAGATGGAAAAGGCAAAAGGCAAAAGGTAAAAGAGCTTGAATGCCTTCCATACTTTTGCCTTTTTACTTTTACCTTTTGCCTTGACTTACGGCGTGAGGACGACCTTGCCTGTGTTCCTGCGCGATTCGATGTAGGTGTGCGCTTCGCCTGCC
>JACMLC010000272.1 GCA_014379795.1 Pyrinomonadaceae bacterium | reverse complement strand
ATATAGCCGGACTGGCTGAGTTGCAGATACCAGTTGCCATTGCGAAAAACGGCGACATCCGCCTTAGCATCTCCGTCATAATCAGCGGGCACAGCCACATCACCGCTCAAGCCGAACTGCACTGCGCGGAATCCGTCCTGACTCTGCTGCAAGTACCAAGTCCCGTCGCGAAAGACCGCCAAATCAGCTTTGCCGTCACCATCGTAATCATTGACGACCGGCACGTCCGTGGCAAAACCGAATTGCACAGAGGTAAAGCCAGCCTGTGACCTCAAGAGATACCATGTCCCTTCGCGGAAGACCGCAAAGTCAGTTGTTCCATCGCCGTCATAATCAGCAGGAGTTGCCTTGTCCGTCGCAAGGCCGAACTGCACCGCGCGGAACTGATTGGTCGAGCTGTCTATGACATACCATGTGCCCTGACGAAAGACCGCGACATCCGCTTTACCATCGCCGTCATAATCTGCCGGCACGGGTACGTCGCCCGCGCTGCCGAACTGCACAACGCGCAGTTGATTGTCCAGGCTTTGCAGGATGTACCAGTTACCATCTCTGAAAACCGCGATGTCCGTTTTGGTATCGCCATCATAATCTGCGGGCGCGAGTTTATCCGTCGCCGTGCCGAACTGTGTGGCAGTAAAGCCTTGCGTCGAGCGGCTCAGATACCACGTTCCATCCGACGGGCGGAAGACAGCAATATCGGCTCTGCCGTCACCGTCGAAATCAAACGCGCGATTAGGAAGGACCGGAGCGTCACCCAGAAAGCGCGCCAGTGCAAGACGTGAGCTGGTGCTCGGCTCAGTTGCCCCGAAACCTGCGGCGACGAGTTTACCGTCCGCCTGCACTGCGAGCGCGCGTGCATGATCTGTCTCAAGACCACCGCCAAAGTTGGTCGTCGTCTTGCCGTCCCCACTAAAGGTAGTATCGAGCAAGCCGGTCGGGGTAAAACGCGCGAGCGCAAAATCCGCGTGATTGAAACCCGCTCCCGGAACAGTCGCATAACCGGCGGCAGCTATCTTGCCGTTGACCTGTAAAGCGAGCGCGTGAATTCTGTCTCCAAAGCCGAAGAAGTCAGCCAAGGCTCTGCCGCCCGTGCCAAAGTTGTTATCCAGCGAGCCGTCCGCGTTGTAGCGCACGAGAGCAAAGTCCGAAGACGCGCCGCTGGGCGTTCGCGCGTAACCACCCGCGACTATTTTTCCGTCTGGCTGCAACAAGCCCGCAAGCGCGAGATCATCCTGCCCCGTATTAAAACCCGTGAACACGATGCCGCCCGTGCCGAACGAGGAGTCGAGCGAGCCGTCTGCGTTATAACGGACGACGGCGAAATCAAAACTCCCGCTCGAAGCAGGCCTGCCGTAGCCGATGGCAACGATTTTGCCGTCCGGTTGCAGGCGCACGGCTTTGATCACGTCATCGTTTGAGCTGAGAGTGGTAGAGACTTTGCCGTCCGTGTCGAAAGAGGTGTCGAGCGTGCCGTTCGGGTTAAAACGCGCGACGGCGAAGTCAACATAGGCGCCCATGCGTGCGTAACCTGCGGCGATGATCTTGCCATCCGGCTGAACGACCAGTGAATAGACTTTATCATCGTTGGTCGTCCCGCCGCTGTAATCCGCTGCGGCGTATCCGTTCGTGCCGAACGAAGTATCAACGCTTCCGTTGGCATTGAAACGCACGATCACGAAATTCAATCCGGTGCTAACTCCGACAGGCCCGCCGATGAATGAGCTTCCGCCAACCAGAATTTTTCCGTCAGCTTGCAGCGCGAGCGCGTAGACTTCTACCTGCGTGCCCACGATGTCGGTAGCGACTTTGCCGCCCGTGCCGAATGATTGGTCCAGGCTTCCGTTCTCGTTGTAGCGAGCGAGAATGAGATAGCTACGGTAACTGGTTCCCCCCAACTCGCTGGAGGTGCCGGTGACGACGATTTTCCCGTCCGGTTGAATAACTATGGCAGCCGCGCTGGAACTGGCGGCGGGGTCTGGACGAAAATCCGGTGTGACGACTTTGCCGCCCGCGCCGAAGGCCGGGTCTAGGTCACCCGGCGCGGCCTGTGCAACGGTCAGGCAGAATGCGAGAACGAGAATCCCCTTGAACATTGAAGATAAAAATATGAATCCGGGATTAAGGACGCGAAACCCGCTTGACAGCTTAAACATGCTAATTCCCCTCTGATGGTTATTGATAATTTCGATAACAGTCTTTACTTGAACAGGAAAGATACAATTCGGTTGAAGAAAGAGATTCGACGAAGTTGAGACGGATAAACCAAAAACGTCGTAGCGAAAAGCCTTCTGAGACGCTTTACAGGGGACAAATTCACCCTCTTTTGAGCAAGCCCTGTGCCGCCTGCGAATAAATGGATTTACTGCGATTTTATTGCAATTCGAGGAAATGAGGTAAAACGCGGGATGTATGACTGTCATTCAGAAGCGCAAAATCATGTTCCACCGTGTAACACCTGAAAAGTAAAAAGGTAAAAGGCAAAAGGTAAAAGTGAAGACAAAGCAATTGCTGCTTCTACTGCTTCACTTTTACCTTTTGCCTTTTTACTTTTGCCTTAAATAGCGTCTGACAGGCTGGTGAATTCGAACTCGCGCACTTTGATGGCGGGCGCGAGCACCGGGAAGCCGTCGCCGACGCGCTCAGAGCCTGTGATGCGTTCGAGCGGCGAGATGGCCTCGATGTTATTCAGCATCTTGACGGGCGTTTCGTTGAAACGAAAATTTTTGATCGCGGACTTGATACGCCCCTTTTCGATGAGGAACGTGCCGTCGCGCGTAAGGCCGGTGTAAAGCACGCTCTGCGGGTCAACGAGGCGGATGTACCAGAGCCGCGTCACCAAGATGCCGCGCTCTGTAGAGGCGATCATCTCGTCAATGGAAGTCTTGCCGCCTTCCATAATGATGAGATTGGTCGGAAACGGCGTCGGCTCTTTGCCCTGCTTTTTAGCCCAGAAGCGAGAGTAGTTGAGATTCGTCACGACTCCGTTTTTGATAAAGTCCATCCGGCGCGAGGGCAAGCCCCCGCCGTCAAACGGATCGCCGGGAGCGCCCGGATAATTCGGGTCTGTATAGACATTGACCTCTTCGCCGAACAGCTTCTCTCCCAACATATTTCCGCCGCCGCCTTTCTTTGAAAGGAACGAGCGTCCCTCGTCCGCCTGCCGCGCGCCGAAGAAGAACATCATGTTAGAGATTAAATCGCCCGCCGCGTTCGCTTCAAGAATGACCGTGTATTTACCCGGCTCGATGGCGACGGCGCTCTGCGACTTTTCGGCTTTCTCAATCGAGCGCGCACCGATGGCTGCGGCGTTGATGTCACGTATGCGATGCGACATCTGCGAAGCCCAGCCGGAGCCAAGACCGTCGGCTGTGCGGACGGTCGTCGTGTAAGACGCCTGCGAGCCGATGCTATAGCCGAAGTTGCCGCGCGTGTTGGCCTGCGCGGTAAAGCCTCCCTGATTATCAAAGATGCCCGCGGCGACGAGACCTTTGGCGCGCGCAGGCTCAATTGTTTTGGCGATGCCGTCGGCGCGCATCTTCGCGTCCGCGTTATAGGTCGCTTCGTCAAAGCCGTCTTTGATTTCTTGGTAAGTCTGCTTTTCCAAGAAAGGCATTTGCTCAGGGTCTTCGGGTCTGAGCTTGGCGATCTCTTCCGCCGCGCGCACGACTCTTTCGAGTCCCGCGTCGTCGAGCGTGTTGGTCGTCGCCACGCCGCCGCGCTGGCCGAAATGCGCGTTGACGGCGAGCGTTAAGTTATCAATATCGCCGTTGGTGCTGGCGGAGTTGACGCCGAAGCGCGTGTTGGCATTGCGCCCGCCGTTCAAGGTTGCGGCCAATTCGTCAGCCTTCGAGAAGGAGAGAACTTTTTTAAGCAGGGCTTCAGCCTCGCTGCGTGTGAGCATTGTCATTTGATCTTCCTCCCCGTATTGATAACGTTGATCTGGCGAAAGCGCGCGGGCGGGCAGCCGTGCGAGACCGCGTTAATCTGTCCCGGCTCGCCCTTGCCGTCAAAGTATGAACCGCCCAGCCCGTAATGTTCCTTCGAGCCGACGCCGTCGCAGGCGTTCCAGAAATCCGGCGTCCGCGATTGATAAGCGACATCGCGCAGCAAGCCGACTTTTTTGCCGTTCTTGATTTCCCAGAAGACCTGCCCGCCGAATTGAAAGTTGTAACGCTGCTGGTCAATCGAGAAAGACCCGTCGCCTTCGATATAGATTCCATCCTTCACATCCGCGATTAAATCATCCGCGCTGATGTTCTGAGCGCCCTTCGCGGGCATCAAGCTCACGTTCGGCATTCTCTGGAAAGCGACTGACCCCCAGCTATCCGCATAAGCCGCGCCCTGCGAACGCTTCAACCCGATGACAGCAGCGTTGTCACGCACTGTTTGATAGCTCACCAGCACGCCGTCCTTGATGATGTCCCACTCTGTAGTTTTGACTCCGTCGTCATCCCACCCGGCTGTCGCAAGACCATTCAATTGCGTCTTGTCGCCCTTCAGGTTGACTATCTTCGAGCCATACTGAAACTTCCCAAGCTTCTCGCGCGTGGCGAAAGAAGTCCCCGCAAAGTTGGCTTCATAGCCGAGCACGCGGTCAAGCTCTGTCGGATGCCCGACCGATTCGTGAATCGT
>JACMLC010000271.1 GCA_014379795.1 Pyrinomonadaceae bacterium | reverse complement strand
GCCTGTCATCTTCGTGGTGGACAAAGATGGCCGCGCCGTAGCGCACCCGGACGAGCAGGTGGCTTTCTCCGAACGCCCCATGACTGACCTGAAAGTCGTCAAGGATTGGCAGGAGACGGGCGCGCAGGTTCAATCTGCGCTCGCGCCCTTTACCATCGAGCGCGACGGCCAGCAGGTAGAGATGCTCGGCTCTTATGCTACGGCGGAGCTTGATAGCCAGACGCCGCTCGGCGTCATCGCCATCCAGGACGAGCGCGCAGCGCTCTCATCCGTCGCGGACATGCGCCGCCAGACCTTGATGATTAGTTTGCTGGCGGCTGCCTCTGCGCTGCTCATGGGCTTTGTGCTGGCAAGGCGTTTGACAGACCCCGTGCGGGATCTGGCAAGGGGCGCGCACAGCATCGCCGGAGGAGATTTCTCGCAACGCATCACGGTCAGCGCCTGCACGGAGCTGGGCGAGCTGGGCGATTCGTTCAATCAGATGACCGAACAGGTCGAGCGTTTTATCTGCGACCTACAACGCGCCGCAGACGAGAACCGGCAGCTCTTCTTAGGCACAGTCAAATCTCTGGCCGCCGCCATTGACGGCAAAGACCCGTACACGCGCGGCCATTCCGAGCGCGTTGCGCGTTTTTCCATCGCCATCGCTCAAGGCTTGAATTTGCCCGATGAAGAGATTGAGAAAATCCGCATCAGCGCGCTCTTGCATGATGTCGGCAAGATCGGAATTGACGATAAGATTTTGAAGAAGCCCGCCGCGTTGACGGATGAAGAGTTCGAGGTGATGAAACAGCATCCGCAGAAGGGCTACAAGATCATGTCACAGATTCCGGCGATGCGAGAATTTCTACCCGGCATGTACATGCATCACGAAATGATAAACGGAGGCGGCTATCCGCAGGGCTTGAAGGGCGACGAGATTCCGCTGATGGCGCGCATCGTGTCTGTCGCGGATACTTTTGACGCGATGACGACGGACAGGCCGTATCAGAGCGCCATGAAATTCAACGATGCGGTCGAGCGCATCAAGAGCTTTGTCGGAACACGCTATGACGAACGCGTGGTGTCCGCGCTCGTCGCCGCCTGCGAGTCTGGACAGATTGCGCCCGGACGCGTGCGCCTCAAGCCGCGCCCGAACGCTTCAGCGAATCCAGTCCCTGCGCCCGAACCGATTTCAGTTGCGCCTCAACCGACTTCTACGGCTTGATCGTCCCTGCCGGAAAAAATCTTTAACTGTCATCTGGCGTCATACTCATCATCCGCCGTTGCTGCATCCCACAAATGGTTCGGGTCAGGGTAAAAGGTCAGACCCTGCCCGTCATGAAAAGCGATTGCTACCAGCCATCCGCCCGGCACCTTAGCGCGATAGACATTGAAAAAGCCGGGAGTGACATCGAGTTGTTCCCACGTGAGCATGGTTTTTCTCCTTCAAGTTTGAGGGGATTCAAAATGCGCCTGACAGTTTGGCGCGACGCGCTGAAAATAACAATATTTTTTTTGAGTTGATAACCTGTGCCGCAATGCTTTTGTCGTGATACATGAGTTGCGCTTATAATCACTTGCTTATTATTCAATCTTGAAATTACAAAAGGGTTATCAATTAATACATGGCTTTCTGGAAACGTAAAAACAAGGAGCGTTTCGTCACGCTCGGACTTAACGAGCCTGCACGCGCAGAGGACAAACCGGCTGCAACTGAAGATACAGGCGTAAGCTTAGAGCAGCCTGCTTCATTGAACGCGATTAAAGAAGCGCCCGCCGCGCCCTTCCCGGAAATCAAACCCGTCATCACGGGAGACGCGCCCACGCCGCCGCCCGCGCGCGAGACGCATGCCGTGACGGACATCCCGCGCCCTGTCCCAACAACATCTACGCGCACAGCCGAAGCAGCGACCAGAGAGCAGCCTGTCAGGCCAGCCGCGCAGCCGCGCCCGGTTCCGTCGCGCTCGCCTTTTAATACTTCCGTGCTGGGGCTTGATCGCTCGATAGAAGAATTGCAGGCCGAAGAGGAAGCGCTTGAGCAGGAACTCAGCGCACGTTTTCGCCGCGCTGTGGCCGCAACGCGCGAATCGCTCTCCGAAAAAATTGATACTGTCTTTCAGGGACGCAAACAGATTGACGCAGAGCTGCTGGACGAATTAGAGGAAGCCTTAATCGCTGCGGACATCGGCGTGCCGACAACTTTGCATATTCTCGAAACTGTTCGCAGTGGCATCGCACGCAATCAGATTAATGACATAGAGGCTTTGAAACAGGCGATTAAGGACGAGCTGCTTTCTATCCTGAAGGCTTCGGAGAACAAGGGCGTAGCTTCCGAATCGAGCGTGCCCGAAGATGTTGCGCCGTATGTGATGATGGTTGTCGGCGTCAACGGTGTCGGCAAGACGACGACCATCGGCAAGCTCGCGCAACGCATCAAGGCCGAAGGCAACGACGTGCTGATTTGCGCGGCGGATACTTTTCGCGCGGCGGCTTCGGATCAGCTTGCCATCTGGGCTGAGCGAACCGGCGTCCCTTTGATACAGCAGAAGCAGGGCACAGACCCCGCCGCAGTGCTTTTCGATTCGCTGAAGGCCGCGAAGGCGCGCGGCTC
>JACMLC010000270.1 GCA_014379795.1 Pyrinomonadaceae bacterium | reverse complement strand
TCTCGTGGTCAATTCGCCCGAGCTTCATCGCCGTGATGGCTTCGGCGGCAATCTTGATGGCGCTGATGCCTTCTTCGGGCGCGACGCCTGCGTGCGATTCGAGGCCGTGAATTTTGAATTCGAGATGATTCGACGAAGGGCCTTTGGTAAAGAGAAATCCCGGATCGTCCGAATCGAAAACGATGCCGTACTTCGATCTAATCTTCGAGACATCCAGATTCTTTGCGCCAAGCAATCCAACCTCTTCGCAGATGGAAAAGACAGCTTCGATGTCCGTGTGCGGGACGTTCTGCTCTTTGAGGCAGCGAATGGTTTCGATGATCACGGCGCAACCGGATTTGTCATCGCCGCCCAGGACGGTTGTGCCGTCAGAGCGTATGATGTCGCCTTCGACAATCGGCTTGACGCCTTCGCCGGGGACGACCGTGTCCATGTGCGCGCTCATCATAATCGGCTCGGCGTCCGCAATCGTGCCTTTGAAACGCGCGATGACATTGCCGCTGTTGCCGCCGACTTTGCTCCCGGCGTCGTCAATCTCCACTTCCGCGCCCATCTCTTCGCAATGCTGCTTGATGCGCTCTGCCACGTCGCGCTCCTTGCGCGAATGGCTGTCAATCTGTACGAGTTCGAGCAGCAGATTTTTGATACGCTCCTGATTAATCATTTCTCCTCCGTAAATGGTAAATAGTAAATGGTAAATAGAAGAACGGTTGTTATCTATTTACCATTTACTATTCACTATTTACCAGCTATTTCTTCGCGCCACTGGTCGCCGCGCCGGTTCAAATCATCGAGAGCCGCTTGCAACTCATCGCGCTTGGCCTGAAGCAATTCTTCGGACGCGTCTGCCGGAACGCGAATCGGCGGAGCGACGTAAACGCGCGCCCGCGTAAAAGGTTTCGGGATTTGAAAAGAGTCCCAGCTCGGCACTTTCCAGTAGCGCGCGAGCGTCATCGTCACGGGCGTGATGGGCTGGCCGGACTTTTTCGCCAGCAGCACCGCGCCCATCTTGGCGACATAGGGCGGCCCCTTCGGCCCGTCAATCGTGAAGGCAGTAGTGCATCCGGCGCGCATCAGGCGTGCCATCTCGACGACCGCGCCGACCGCTCCGCGCGAGCTTGAGCCGCGCGCCGCGCCATAACCGAACCGCTGTATAAAACGCGCGATGTATTCGCCGTCAAAGCTCTGCGAAGTCATGACGACGATCTTGCGCTCACGCCACCAGTAGGTCGTCAGAAAAATGCGGTCGTGCCAGAAAACGTATATGGGAAGCCCGCCATTCTCAGTCGCATGGTCGTGATTTTCCCAATTGATGACTTCAAAACGCGCGGTGCGGCCAATCAAATTGATGAGCGCGTAAAAGACCAGATCGGCGGCGCGAATCATCAAACGCTTTTTAAATGGATACGCGGAGAGGTCTGCGAACTTGTAAGCGCGCTCGACGCTCTCTTCGACGCGGTCTTTTGAAGGACTGGCCGCGCGCTGGTTCTGTTGTTCCGCCGATGCCTGCATAGACAGGCAAAGGGTAAAAGGAAAAAGCTAAAAAGGGAAGCCGCGCGTTGAAAGAGAGATTTAGGGAAGAGTAGGACAGGAGTGAAATGAGTTTTATTCTTATTTTGAAATTTTCAAAATTCTTTGTGATGCGAGAGATGCTAAACAGGCTTTGACTCAAGCTTCTCAACACGGTCTTCCAGCCCTTCTTGCTCGGCTCGCAAAGTAATCATGTCTCTACTGAGTATATCAACCTTGCGCACCATCGGACGCACAAGCTGCTCTAAATTAGTAAGCCTCTCTTTCACTTCGACTATCTCGCCTTTTACTTCGACTATTTCGGCCAGTGCGCGTTCCCAAATTGGTTTTGTTTCCAGCGCTCGTCGTTCAGCTTGAATTTCCAATGCTTGCAAACGCTCATCAAACCTTTGCATGCGCGCATCAAGGGAATCGAAGCGGGCGAAGACGCGATCCTCGAAAGAGCCGTTCTGCTGCATGTTCTGTGTCGTATCTTCGCTCATGCCGTAGATTATGAACCTGTTAAGAATTACGTTCAAGCAGGAAATTACCGGCGCATTGCAAACTTTTTACCTTTTTCCTTTTACCTTTTTCCTTCTTTAGAGATATATTTGAAACGAGGCGCGCTCCTTTTTCGTACAGTGCTGACGAAAAGAGCGAGGCGTGCTCTCCCTTCCTCGTAAAATAAGCATCGTCAGGCGGAAAGAGGCTGATGGAAAAACGACGGATTCTCATCGTTGATAATAACGAAGAGCTGCGCTTATCGCTCGAAGAAGTCTTGCGCGAGCTGGGGCATGAGGTGATCGCAACCGGCGACCGCAATGAAGCTCTGGCGCGCGAAGACCTTGAAGAGTTCGACCTGATTATCTCAGACCTCACGGATGATGCCGATTCCGGCGTTCAGCTCTTAAGCGAGATCAAACGCAAGCGGCTGCTCGTCCCTGTCGTCATCTCTTCGGACGAAGCACAGCAACCCGGCGTCGTCAAAGCTTTTAAGATGGGCGCGGTCAATTACCTGCGCAAGCCTTTCGAGAAAGCGGAGCTGTGCGACATCGTTGACAAGACGCTCGCCTACAAGCTGCGTTTTGTTGACGACCTCAAAGTCCTAGCGCATGTGCACGAGAAGATAGAATTTGAATTGCCGAGCGATCTTTCCCTGATGAACGGCGTGCTGCATTACCTGATTGAGCGCGTCGCTAAATTAGGTCTGATTAAGCCGGAACGCTCCAATTTGTTCATCGCGCTCGACGAGGCTTTTGTCAATGCGGTCAAGCACGGCAACAAGAACGATCATTCCAAGCTGGTGCGTATCACAGCCGAGCTGTCACCCAAAGAAGCGCGGTTTACGGTCGAAGACGAAGGCGAGGGATTCGCCGTGCAGGAGATTCCAGACCCGCGCGACCCGGAAAATCTTTTCAAGACTTCAGGCAGAGGCGTGCTCCTGATCTATAACATTATGGACGAAGTCAAGTACAATGAGCGCGGCAATCGCTTAACGATGGTCAAACGCCCCGAAGATTCGCTTGACGCAGAACTGATTGACGCCCTCAGCAAAGACGATAAGGACCTCGCGCAAAAGTGAGGTAGACCACGCGCCGCCGACGCAGGAAGAAGAAGTGAGCCTGCGAGCCGCGTGGCGCTGGTGGCTTTCGCCCGCCCTCATCGCACTCCTTCTGACGCTCTACTACATAGACCCTTTTATCGGAGACTGGGACGGGCTTGATTACACAGTCCTGTCACTGCGCGGCGAGCCGTCCACGATGGCGCTCGGTCGCCTGCTTTTCATCTTCTTCAATCACGCGCTCTGGCGCATCGCCCGCGCGCTCTTTCAAATTGAGCCTGCTCAGGCTTATCTCATTTTCAAATATGTAGTCGTCGCGCAAAGTCCGCTAGTGGTCATCGCCTGCTGGCAGCTTGCGCGCGACCTGACGCGGTCGGTTTATGCTGCGACCATCGCGGCGCTGCTCGTCGCGGTCTCGCCCATCTTCGTTATTTATAGCGGGCAGGTAATGACGGACGTGCCGTCGCTGCTGATCGTGACGCTGGCGCTCATCTTACACCTGCGCGGCATCAGGAGCGGGCGCGTGTGGGTGATGCTGTTAGGAGCAGCCCTCTTGGGCGCGGGCGTCAACGTGCGCGAGACGACGGCGTTTTATGCGCCGTGGCTGGCCTTTGCTCCGTTCGTGTGCGGGTGGCGATTTAAAGCGCGCGAGATTTTCCTGACACTGGCGGCGTGCGCTGTCTTTCTCATACTGGCGTTCGCGCCGTTCGCGTTGTGGTATGCGCTGGATGTCAACGGCTATCGCGCGGCGTGGCACGGCTGGCGCGAATCCCTGCGGGCAGAGTCGGCGCGGCATCCTATCGGGCTGAGCAACCTGATACCGTTTGCGCTCTACTTCTTCGCGCTCTCGCCGATGACCTTTGTGGCGCTCCCCGCAGCCGCCTGGAAGGAGTGGCGCGCGCGCAAGCTCTCACCAACGCTCCTGCTCGCGCTGGTCGGACTCTTTGCGACGCTGCTGCTCTTTTTTAATTACAGCACGGTCATCAACTGGCGTTATTTTTTGACGGGCTTGCCCGCGCTCGTGCCGCTCGTCGCAAGCTATCTGATGCGCGCGCAGGCGAAGCTGATGAGAAGCGAGCGACGCGCGTTCTGGAGCGTCGCGGCGTTCATTATCTTTATCGCTGTGATGTGCGGCATCTACTTAAAGCCCATCAGCAATGAGCATGTCTTGAAGCGTGCCGAGACCAAAAATTATCGCGCGCGTCTTGCGCCGCTGCCGCCGGATGCTGTGGTCATCGCGGG
>JACMLC010000269.1 GCA_014379795.1 Pyrinomonadaceae bacterium | reverse complement strand
CAGCACCATCGTTGCCGTGCGCGGGCGCGGCGTGGTGATTGACCAGCCTTCGATGATTGCCGTCAATAATATGACTGGCGAAGTCATCGCCGTCGGGCACGAGGCGCAGCAGATGCAGGGACGCGAGGCGCGCGATGTCGTGGTGATTGCGCCGCTCGTGGACGGCGTCGTCGCGGACTTTGAGCGCACGCAGGCGATGCTTAATCATTTCGTGCGCGAAGCCAGAAGCGGTGTCTCGCATTTCAGCCGCCGCGCCGTGATGAGCGTCCTGTCGGGCGTCACACAGGTAGAGCAGCGCGCACTGCTGGCCGCAGCGGAACACGCGCGCATCGGTCGCGTGTACATGGTCGAAGAAGGCTTGGCCGCAGCCATCGGCGCGGGCGTCCGGTTTGATGACCAGCACGCTTCGGCTGTCGTGGACATCGGCGGCGGCACGACCAACATCGCGGTTGTCGCCAACGGGACGATCGTTCACGCACGCGCAGAGCGCATCGGCAGCTCTGACATTAACGCTGCGATCATAGACCACGTTCGCCGCCACAGAGGGCTGACCATTGGCGCGCGCACCGCAGAGCGTTTGAAGCTTGATCTGGCGACCGGGACTGTGCCCGAAGATTTGGGACGCGAAGTCACACTCAAAGGACGCGACGTGCAGACGGGCAGCCCCGGCGCGATAGAAATCACAGCCGGAGAAGTCTACGCCGTTGCGCAACCAGTCATTCACAAGATAGCCGGCGCCGTCAACGAAACGCTCGCGGAACTTCCGCCCGAAGTCGCCGCAGACATCTATGATCGCGGCCTCATCCTGACCGGCGGCGGCGCGCAGATGGAAGGCTTGGAGGATTATTTAAAGGGCGAGACCAAACTCCCCACCCGCACCGCAGACGACCCGCGCTTTGCCATCGTGCGCGGGCTTGAGCAGATGTATGACGAACCCCTATTGCTGCGCCGCGTCACGCGCAACGAGCCGCACCCGCTCATGGATTCAGAAGCCAGCGCGTTTGAGACTTAAACATTAACAAGTCTTACTCAAACAGGTTATTGATGAATTTTGAAGTCGTCAGTGAAATTACAGACATTGAAACTATTGCGGTTGGCAGCAAAATTCGTGATGTGGCAAGACTCAGAAAGAGGTACGGAAAAGGTCGCTGGCGAAAGCTAAAAGGCATTGCGCAGGTGCGTTTGCGGAGCGGGAGAATTCGTCTGGCAGAATTACATTGGTATGAAGCGCATGGGATTGGGCGAAAAGAATTAAAGCGTAAACGATATTTGGATTAGAGAGATGAGACAACACAGAAAACCTGCCCTTCAGTTTGCGGTCTGCATTAACAATGCGGATTATCCGGCATCTTTGGAACTACATAAAATCTATCGCGTGTTGCCGGATAAAGACGCGGCAATAGATGATGACATCCGCGTGATAGATGAAAGCGGTGAAGATTATCTCTATCCGGCAGAGTGGTTTGTGTTCGTAGAGCTGCCGCAGGCCGTGGAAAACTCTTTTTCAAGAGCAGCCTGAGATAAGTTCTATTTTGGCAGATGTACGACGAACCACTTCTCCTGTGCCGCGTCACGCGCAACGAGCCGCACCCGCTGATGGATTCAGAGGCCAGCGCGTTTGAGACTTAAGAACCTGACGCGGAACAAAATTGAGGGGCTGTTGTCTAAAGCTTTATGCGACGAATCACACTCCGTTTAATAGCTGCAATTTTAACTTTCTGCCTCGGTGTGGCCTGTGCCGCCATTTGGCTCTACAGCACAGCCAAAGACCCGGTTATTCCTGAAGTAACTCTCTTAACAAATGAGGTTCATGATGGGCTTCAGATACCGACGGTCAGTCTCTGCGCCCTCATGACATCTCCGAACTTATACCGGCACAGTATAGTTCGTGTGCGGGCGTTTCTGGTCGCAGGTAAAAAGAGACTTGACCTGAACCTGCTTGAGACAGGTTGTAGCTCACAGGCCGTATGGGTAGACGCATGGATCGAGGGCGACTTTCTTGTTGATGCTACTGACTCCGAGCGTGCCAGAGCGCGGCTGGAAGCTGAACTTGCGTTTGAAAGTGAACTCAAATCTCTCTTGGGCAGCGAAATAAGTAATCAACCTTTCATAGCTGAAGTTGAAGCCATCGGTCGGTTTGCGCCATATGATACGGGAGAACCACGGTTCTTCATTATCAAGCTCTCTCAGGCCATCCTCCATAAATTCCCCGTTCCCAAACGCCCGCACATCAAGCGAGACCCTTGTTGATTCTCCAAAGGCACGACCGTCAGCAGCAGGCTTTGAGAAAGGTCTTGCGGGCAAAGACTTCATGAGCATTCTCAAATTTTTACACAAACAAATTTCCGTTGCGCGCGTGTACGGGATTCCGGTGCGGATAGACTATCGCTGGTTTCTGGTGTTCGCGGTGGTGTTGTGGCTCATCGTCGCTAACCTGCGGCATGGGTCTGCGACGCTTCCGGCGGCGAATCTTCCGGCGGCGCTGCTGCTCGGCATGGTGACGACGCTCGCGCTGTTTCTCTCTGTCTTCGGGCATGAGCTGTCGCACGCTTTGATGGCGCGCATCGAGGGAATTGAGACTGAAGAGATCGTCTTGCATCCGTTCGGCGGATTGGCGCGGCTTCGCAGTTTGCCCGAAAGTCCGGGCGCGGAGTTTCGCATCGCCATCGCAGGGCCAGCCGCGAGCTTTCTGTTTGCGCTCTTGGCATTTGCTGGAACTCTCATCGCCGGAAAAATCGGTTATCAAACCGCCGCCTCTGTTTTCTTTCTGGTTTTCTTTGGCAATCTGCTGCTGGCCGTGTTCAATCTTTTTCCCGGCTATCCGCTCGACGGCGGGCGCGTCTTGCGCGCTTTCCTCTGGCACAGGGGCGGCAACATCGCGGATGCGACGCGCATCGCCGGACGCTTTGGTCAGGTCATAGCCTTTGCGCTTATCGCGTTCGGCGTTTTTATCGTCATCGCGCGCAGAGATTTTTTCACGGGCTTGTGGACTGTGCTGATTGGACTCTTCCTGCTTGATGCTGCGAACGGCGTCGTCAAAAATATAGAGGGCGTTGAGCAAGCGACCGTCAAGGATGCGATGAGCGTGCCTGTCACCATCGAGCCGGACGTGCTGGTCAGCCATTTCGTAGACGCTATCCTGCCCATGCATCGCCAGACATCTTTTCTGGTTGCGCGTAACAATCGCCTGCACGGCGTCCTGACTCTGGAAGATTTAAAAGCCTTGCCGCGCGAACGCTGGCGACAGGTGCGTGCGAGTGAAGTGATGCGCCCGGTTTCTCCGCTCTTGTTTGTTGCCCCCTCAACCTCTATCGCACGCGCCAACGAAATCATGCGCAGCAACGGCATCGGCGCGCTCGCCGTCATTGACCAGAGCGGCGCGCTCGTCGGCTTTCTCCAGCGCGGCACGTTGAAACAGCGCAAGTAGTTTGTGGGAAAGAGAATGTTTCCGGGGCTGTGCGATTCTCAGTAGTAGCTGATAGTCCGGTAAAGCACTTCGACTATTTCCTCTGTGTGGTCGCCCCTTGTCACCAATTGCAGCGTTGATTTCTTGATCCAATTTCCCTGGGCGTCCAATTCATAAGATGGTTGCTGGGCAATCCAGTTATGAGTCATTGTATTATTGCCGTCATACATGGTGTTACTTTTGTTAGCGCCGTCCTGCACATCCTTTTGCATCAAGACACCGGCAGCATTATAGACTTCGTATCCAATCTGTTTACCTTCGGCATTATGTTTGAAGACGGTCTTGTTTTTCAAAGAGCCGTCGGCATTGTACATCGCGGCTTCGATTAATTTCCCGTCAGCCGCATAAGTGTAAGCAGACCTGCTTTCCAGCGCGCCATCAGCATCATAATGCGCGCCTCCCTGAAATCTTCCATCCTTATCCAAGCTATCAACCCATTTGGCCCGCATCGTTCCGTCAGCTTTATAGAAAATTGTTGTCCGGATGCCTTTATCATCGCGGGAGATAACGGACTTTCCCGCGAGCGCGCCGTCCGGGTTATAGCTGAGTTCTTCCGTTCTATATCCTTGTTCATCGTAGGTAAAAATAGACATCAGAAACCTTCTTCGCTCGACAAGTTTATCCTCTTTTTTAACCATCTCGGCTCTTTCAACGCGGATGGATTTGACAGCGCCTTTTAAGCCTTGGCCTTCCCGGTCAGTGATGGTCTGCGCGCCGATTTGATGAATGGACAAGATGCCGAACAACAGCGCCCCGAATAGCTTTTTCATAGTTTCAATTCCTTTGATAACGGCGGTGACTTAAAAAAACTCTCGCTGAGAATTAGGGAGACATGACCGGTGGCTATACTCTTCAATACGAGGCTTGTCAATAAAATTGTTGCCTTGCACACTGAGCTTCGACGAGGTGAAGTGATAGCGCACCGTTGCCTCGCATCGTTTTTTAGCAGATAATCCAAACGGAGCTTCATTTCCCAACTGAAGGAGACGACTATAGATGCTGGCAGTGCTTGGGGCGCTCTTTGCCAATGGCATAATTACTATCCTGAAGTTTATCGCCGCCGTGATGACGGGGTCGTCGGGTATGATGGCAGAGTCTTTGCACTCGCTGGCGGATACGACCAATCAGGTGTTTTTATTGCTGGGCTTGCGCTTTTACAAGCGACCGGCTTCTGAGAAACACCCGTTCGGTTACGGCAAAGAGCGGTTTTTCTGGTCTTTCATCGCCGCGATTTTTATCTTCGGCGTCGGCGCGACCTACGCGCTCTATGAAGGTTTCCAGAAGCTGACGCATCCGCACCCGCCCCAAAATTTGTCGGTAGCTTACTGGGTGCTTGGCATCTCTCTGGTGCTCGAACTGGGTTCAATCGGGCTGGCGATTTATCAGGAAGTGAATGAGGCGCATCACGAAGGGATGACCTTCATGCAGTACCTGCGCGAATCGAAAGACCCGACGGCGAAGACAGTGCTTTTTGAAGATACCGCCGCGCTGCTCGGCATCATCATCGCGTGGATAGGTCTGTACCTGACGGAACGTCACGCGGGGCCGGGAGGCGGGGCTTACTGGGACGGCTTGGCTTCGATGGTCATCGGCGTGATCTTAGCCATCGTCGCCTTTTCGCTCGCTCGCTCGTCGCGCGGTCTGCTGCTCGGCGAAGCTGCGACGAAAAAGTCCGTCGAGAAAATCCGGCAGGCGATTTCAGGACATCCCAACGTCGTCGAAGTCGTAGAGCTTTTAACCATGCATCTCGCCCCCAAGCAGATACTCATTTGCGCGCACATCAACCTGCGCAATAACATGAACACGGATGAGATCGAGCAGACCAACCAAGAGATAGAAGCTTTAATCAAGCAGGCTGAACCGAAAGTTGACATGATTTTCCTTGAGAGCGCGCGAGAGAGCGAGAGCGACCTGAAACACGCGATACCGGAACATATAGGATGATTTTAGATTTTGGATTTTGGATTTAGCGAGCGGCGAAAGTTGAATTCCAAAATCCAGCATCAAGCTTAACAAGCACAGCAATCTAAAATCTAAAATCTAAAATCTAAAATGCTATTACTGCTGCCATACACGGAATATCTTGGAAGACTGAGCGAGCCGCGCAATCTGGTGGACATCGCGCTGGTCTTTTTCGTCGTGTATGCGGTCTTAAAATTGGTTCGGGGAACGCGCGCCGCGCCGATGGCGGCTGGCATCGCTGCTTTCGCGCTGCTCTACTGGCTGGCGGTCAATCAGGAATTGGCGACGCTCGCTTTTGTGTTGCGCGGAGCTTTGCTTTATATCGGCGTCGCGATCATCGTGCTCTTTCAATCCGAGATCAGGCAGGCGCTCATCTCTTTCGGCAATCGCTTCAGGTTGCCGTTCACGCGCAAGCATCGCGGGCAGTTCGGCGAAGGCGTCTATGACGAGATAGTTCTGTCCGCAACCACACTAGCTTCGACCAAGACCGGCGCGCTGATTGTGATTGAGCGCGGCGTCGGGTTGAAAAATGTGATAGACGGCGGCGTCAAGCTCGATGCTGAATTGAGCTATGATCTGGTGGTCACGATCTTTAATCCCACCACGCCCCTGCATGACGGCGCGGTAATAGTCAGGCGTCATCGCATCGCTGCCGCCGCCTGCTTTCTGCCGCTCACCTTGAACCCGCGTCTCTCAAAAGATTTGGGCACGCGCCATCGCGCCGCCATCGGCATCACGGAAGATACGGACGCTGTCGCGGTGGTCGTGTCAGAAGAAACAGGGCTGATCTCTTTCGTTCAAGGGGGACAGATCAGGCGCGCACTGGATGCCACCAAACTGCGCTCGCTTATCTTCCACGCGCTCGAATCTCCAGCCGGAGCCGCCCGCCGCGACAAAGAGAGAAAGCGCGCCGAAACGGAAGCAGAAGCGGAAGAAGCAATCACAACTTGATTTTAGATTTTGGATTTTGGATTGGCGTGCTGCTTTAGCTTGATGCTGGATTTCAAAAGCTTAACTATCGTCAACTACTTAATCCAAAATCCAAAATCCAAAATCGAACGATGCCTTATCGTGACACAAATGATGAATTGGGGCGCGCGGCGCGTGTACAACGCGGGGCGCAAGGGTGGCTGCGCGCGATTTTTCTGGATGATTGGAGTCTGAAGCTGCTCGCGCTGGCCATCACGCTCGGCCTGTGGTTCGGCGTCACGGGGCAGCGCACGCCCGCCACTATTCGCCTGAGCAACGTCCAGCTTAATTTCCGCCTGCCCAACGCGGT
>JACMLC010000268.1 GCA_014379795.1 Pyrinomonadaceae bacterium | reverse complement strand
GGGCGTGGTGGTGCTGGCGGCGACGGGGCAGGATCAGGTGGCCTCGGAATTTGGCAAACTCGGCCACGGCGTTTTTACCTACGCGCTCTTGCAAGCCATGAGTGGAGACGCGGACGGCGGCAACCCACCCGATGGCAAGATAACAGTGACAGAGCTGGTGGCTTACATCAACGACCGCGTGCCGGAATTAACCAAGCAGTACAGAGGCAAGACCCAATACCCGAACGCCTGGGCGCGCGGTCAGGATTTCCCCCTTGGCATAAAATGAATTAGGGGAATATTGCGAGATGAATCTGTCGGCGCTTCGTACTCAATTCCTTATGCACTCGAAGCTTGCTTGAGAATGTTTTCGAGTTCAGCTTCATTCAAACGATAAGACTCGTTGCAGAAATGACAGTTCATCACCGCGCCCTTGTCTTCGCGCAGCATTGATTCCAGCTCTGCGCGATCAATCGAAGAGATTAGCGAGACGGCGCGCTCGTGCGAGCAGGGGCAGGCAAAGCTGACCTCCCTTTCTTCTAGTATCTCGAATTCAATATCTCCCAGAGCCGCGCGCAAGAGGTCTGCGGGACTCGCGCCTTCGCGGATCATCCGTGTCGTTTGCGGCGCGCGGCTGACGGAAGTCTCAATTGCCTCAACAATTTTTTCACTTGCGCCGGGCATGATTTGAATCATCAGCCCGCCTGCTGCCGCAACGAAAACTTCGCGCGCTTCCTGTGCGCGCAAGAGCACGCCGAGCGTCACGGCTGAAGGAATCTGTTCCGACTTGGTCAGGTAGTAAGCAAAGTCTTCGGCAATCTCTCCGGACACAATCGGCACTGAGCCTCGATACGGATCGCGATAAAGACCTATGTCATAACCCGACTCGCGCGTCACATAAAACATCCCCTGCCCGACGACGGCGCGCACGTCTAACTTACCTGTTTCGTTGAGCGGCACTTCCGCCTCCGGATTGCGCGCATAGCCGCGCACCTCGCCGCGCGCGTTCGCCTCCGCAGTGATGCCGCCGATTGGCCCATCGCCTATGATCTGCACCGTCAAACGGTCAAGCTCTTTGAGGCTTGAGCCAAGCAGCAACGTGCCCGTCAGTGTGCGACCGAGCGCAGCCGCCACAGTCGGCGAAGTGGCATGACGCTGCACCGCCTCTGCAACCAGATTGGTCGTCACCGCCGCCATGCAGCGCACAGTGGCGTCCGCTGCCATCCCGTACACAAGCGTGTCTTTAATTTTGTGTTTCTGATTTTCCAACTTGCTTAGCTTACCCCCTCTGTGCTTCCGGATAGACTCATGACAGCGAATTATTGCGTGCCTTCAGACACATATTCTGCCAGCCGGGTTGCCCCTTCGACAAGTGGCGGGCGAGAGCCTAAAAAGGTTAAAATAAAAGACATTGAGAGGACAAAAAAGAGGGTTTTTCGGCTCTATTTTGAGCCGGGAAAGGGTTAAGGTATTGTCTTAAGCTACCCACTCCATTGCTATGAAAAAAAAGAAACACACAATATATTGCGTTAGGGTATTGACAGCCACTTGCGGCGTATGTATACTGCGCTCCGCTTGGGAGGAAAGAGGACGGGTGGCAGGCGCGACCGGGTACTCAAACGCTTGCCTCGTGGGATTTTCTCGCTTTGAATTAAGCCATCCGCAATATCCGTAATACATTTCGTAACCAGCGGCGCGCAGGATTAGAGACGCGCCGAAATCTTTTTGAGATTGATGAAAAAGCCCTCGCGCCCCCGCGTCGCGCAGGAAAGGCACAACAGATGAGCACAGCCATTGACCCCAAAACCATTACTCAGAATATCACTGCGGCAGCCCCTTCCAAAAAACGACGCCAGATGCAGCCGCTGGGCTTAAACGCGCAGCGTGTGGTCAGCAAGCGTTACAGCTTGAAGGATGCGCAGGGCGAGCCGATTGAGCAATGGGATGATATTGTGCGTAGGGTCGTCGGGCATGTCTCTGTGGCGGAAACTGATGCGCAGAAGCGTGATGAGTTTTATGAAGCGATGTCGGAAATCATGCTCGCGCGCGAGTTTATTCCAAACACGCCGTGCCTCGTTAACGCGGGCAAGTCCAACGGGCAGCTCGCAGCCTGCTTTGTCTTGAACGTGCCGGATTCGATTACAGGCATTATGGATCACGCGAAGGCTGCGGCGACCATTCATCAGACGGGCGGCGGCACGGGCATGACTTACGAGTTCTTGCGTCCTGCCGGAGCGATGGTCAACTCGACGCGCGGCGTCGCGTCGGGGCCGGTCTCGTTTATGAACATCGTCAATCAGGTGACGGACGTGGTCAAACAAGGGGGCGTGCGTCGCGGCGCGAACATGGGGATGCTCCGGGTCACACACCCAGACCTGTTGCGCTTCATACATGCGAAGAATGACCAGCACTCTCTGACCAACTTTAATATCTCGGTCAACGTCACGGACAAGTTTCTCGAAGCCGTAGATAATCATGAATGGTTCCAGCTTGAATTCGATGGCAAGCCGTGGACGGCTCCTGTTTATGATCCTGTGACGGATGAAGACTATGCTGTTTATCGTCGTCCTGACGGAAGCCTTGTGACCTTAAGAGACAAGGCTGCGTTCCTAACTGAAAACCTTTTAGAGTGCAGCAAAGAAGAGCCGCCGATTCCGGGCATGGTCTACGCGCCGGACATCTGGGGGCGGATCGTCGCCAGCGCGCATAAATATGCGGAACCGGGAATCTGTTTTATAGATCAAGTCAACCGGCATAATTATTTGATGAATTCGATGGGGCCGATCTACGCGAGTAACCCATGCGGAGAGCAGATGTTGCACTCTAACAATAGCTGCAATCTAGGCTCGATTGATTTAGCAAAGTTTTATGTCAAAGCTGGCGACGGCACAGACCCTGACAAGTGCATCGAATGGGATCGCCTGTGCGAAGTGACGCATCTCTGCACGCGCTTTCTGGATAATGTGATTGACACATGCACCTGGCCTCTGCCGGAGATTGAAGACGTAGTGAAGCGCACGCGCCCTGTAGGCTTGGGCATTATGGGCTTTGGAGACCTTTGTCTCAGTCTCAAAATCACCTACGGCTCGGGCGAATCCATAGACCTGATGGATAAAGTGATGGGCTTTGTCCGCCGCGAAGCCTGGGTTGAGAGCATGCGGCTCGGCGCAGAAAAAGGCGTCTTCCCGGAATTAGAAGCGAACAGGGAAGACTACGCCAACTTTCTCTATAACGAGATCGGCATCTCGCGTGACGTGGAACTGACTCCGCGCAATTATGAAGTGACGACGATTGCGCCGACCGGCACGATTTCGCTCGTCGCGGAGACCTCGTCCGGCGTCGAGCCGAACTTTTCGTGGGCTTATGTCCGGCAGGACACCTTAGGCACGCGCACCTACGTCCACACACTCGCCGCGAGCGTCCTCGGCATGGAAGTTGATCAGACGGATCAGGACTCTATCACACGCGCAGCGGCCTTGGTCGTCGAGCATGAAGACGAGCTGCCGCACTATTTCATCTCCGCGATGAAGATCAGCGCAGAGCAGCATGTGCATGTGCTGGCCGCAGCGCAGCGCAACGTTGACAACTCCGTGTCGAAGACCTGTAACGGAGCGGTTGACGATACGGTCGAGTCTGTTGATGCGCTCTATCGCTTAGCGCGGCAGCTTGGCTGCAAGGCCGTCAGTTACTACCGCGACGGCTCGCGCGAGGGACAGGTCTTGACCTCTATCAAGCAGGAAGAGAAGGGCGAAGCGGCCTGTAATCCGGAAGTATCAGATGTCGTGTTGATGGACGAGCCGCCTGCGAGTCCCGCTGAAACAATTGCAGCGATGCAAACCAGAGAAAGAGAAGCGGCTGCTGCGCGTATCGAACGCCCGCGCGAATTGCGCGGCGCAACATGGCAGATTCCTTTCGATGGACAGAACCTGTACGTGACGGTTAATCACGATGGCGAGATGATTCAAGAGGTCTTCGCGACGGGGCCGATCTCCGGCGGCGTGGGCTTGCTGGCCTCGAAGATGTTGCGCGGCGGATTCGCGGCGGGGGAAGTCGCGCACAGCTTGAATAAAGTGACCGGCACGCACTCCGTCTGGTTCAACGAGCGGCTGCTGACATCGCCGGAACAGGCTGTGGCCGAATGTATCTCTTTGACGAGCCGCCGCCTCACAGGCCAGCCCGATTCAGCGCGCGCAGCGGCAGGCAAATCCTACTCATCTGAGACGACGGCTACAGGCAGCGTCATGTCCAGCATGATCAGCGCCTGCCCTGAATGTCGCGGCCAG
>JACMLC010000267.1 GCA_014379795.1 Pyrinomonadaceae bacterium | reverse complement strand
GCCACAGATAGCCAGCGCGAGGCGGATGGGGCGGTAGGTTTCGAAAGCGCGATGCGTGAGGAGGCGGTGGAAGCCGATCGTGGTGCCGAACCCGGCCACGCAGTACATGGCCGCCATCACCGTGAGCGCGAGCGGCCAGAGAAAAATGACATACTGAAACCGCACAATGAACAACAAGACTAATCCCAAAAAGAGAAAAAGACTCGCGGCTCCGAGCTGGTGCGTAATCGCATCGAGCTTAGCTCCCGGCGAAGCATACGAAGGCGGATTTAAATCTTCGTACGGAAACGGCGCGGCCTGCTCAGCTTGCCTCTCAACATCATACGCGCGCCGCGTCGTTTCGTCCTTCAGCACGCGATAAGCTTCGTTGAGCGTCTTCATTTCTTCTTCGCT
Organism: Pyrinomonadaceae bacterium; assembly: GCA_014379795.1. Taxonomy (GTDB): domain Bacteria; phylum Acidobacteriota; class Blastocatellia; order Pyrinomonadales; family Pyrinomonadaceae; genus JACMLC01. Next base: position 5,534 of record JACMLC010000267.1, on the reverse strand, counting down.
GCCGCCGCGATCCGGGTGATGCTGAACGGCCTTGCGCCTGTACAGGCGATCTATCTCGCCGCGCGTCGCGTCCTCCTGCGCGCCGAGAATGGCATAATAATCTTTGCTCCGTTCAGCCTCACTCATCTTCGGTACAAGCGATTGTAAATTTGCGTTTCGGGAATTGCAATTCATTTGCGAGACGGATAATAAAGATGTGTTAAGCTTGCCCGCGTCTCCATAAATTTCTGTTTGAGCAAATTCAGGTTCGGGAGAAGCTCTCTTGGCGCATCCATTCAATCCGGGCGACGATCTGATTTTTCAACTGGAAAGCGGTTTCGGTTTGCTGCGTGTGCTGGCGGTGGATGAAGATGAGGCCGGGACGCTGACGTGGCACCTGCTCGCCTATGAAGAGCTGTTCCCGGATGTTGAATCGGCAGAGGCCGCGCTGTCCGCGCCCGAACAGTTGCATGCGCGCGTCGCGCACATGGCGTTGACGAATCGCGCGTTCGAGCGCACGCCCGCTGCGCGTCTGGGCAACAGGCCGGTAAATGAAGATGAATTGTCCGCTTATCTGGAATGGAAAAAAAGTGGCGGCCAAGTCTCTGATCGTTCCGCACTCCTGATGCTTGGACTTCGTTGATTGCAAGAGCCACCCGAACAGTTTTCTTAGCGTCCTTTGCGTCTTAACTCTTTGCGTCCTTTGCGTTAAAAAAGCCTTTAACCGCAAAGACCGCAAAGAGGAAAGACGCAAAGAACGCAAAAGTTACTTATCCCTTCATCAAATTTATCAAAATGAAAAGAATGCTTTTAAGCTTACGCCGCCCGTTCTTGTTGACGCTACTGCTGCTCGCCACATGCACGCTCTGCATCGCAGAACGACGCGAGCGGCTGATAGAAAATTGGCGGCCTGTGCATTACGAAGTCTCGCTCAGCTTTAACGAAAACTTATCCGAGATTTCATCCGCACGCGCGGAACTGACAGTCCTTGTGTTAAAGGAAACGGTTGCTGCGCTCGATCTTGATTTCGGCGAGATGCCTGTTGATTCGGTGTCGGTTGATAACCAGCCCGCAAGATATGAACAGCGCGCGGGCAAGCTGCTCATCACTCTCTCGCAACCCGCACGGAAAGATGCGCGCCTGCGTGTCGCAATCGCCTATCACGGGCAACCGAAGGACGGCCTGATTCTGGGGAAGGACAAGGACGGCAAGCCGTCTGCGACGGGAGACAACTGGCCTGACCGCGTGCATCACTGGATACCGTGTCTGGATCATCCGTCGGCGAAAGCAACGGTGCGTTTTACCGTCACCGCGCCCGCGCGTTATCTGGTCGTCGCGAACGGGCGTTTAGAGCAAGAGGTTTCCAACTCAGCGGGGACACGCACATGGATTTGGAATGAAGGCGTGCCGATCTCGCCTTACTGCATGATTATCGCGGCGGGCGATTTCGCGCGGCTTGAGCCGAAAGCGCAGACGGTGACGCCGCTCTCTTATTACGTTCCGCAATCCGACCGCAAGTTCGCGATGCAAGGGTTTGCGCCAGCCATCCCCTCGCTCAAATATTTCACGGAAACAATTGGCCCATATCCATACGAAAAGCTGGCGATGATCGTCGGCGCGACGCGTTTCGGCGGAATGGAAAATTCGAGCGCGATTGTTTTTACCAGCACGCTCTTTGACAACTTTAGGACGGCAGAGCCGCGCAGCCGTCGCTACGAGATTCCGGCGCGCGTGCGCAACGTCGTCGCACATGAAGTCGCGCATCAATGGTTCGGCGATTCGGTGACGGAGTCCACATGGGCTGACCTCTGGCTGAGTGAAGGATTCGCGACTTATTTCGAGGCTCTGTTTGTCGAACAGTTCGAGGGCAAGCTCGCGTTTCGCGCGGAGATGAAAATTTCCGCAGACAAATATTTAGCTTATGCAAAGGAGCGCAGGACGCCGATTCATGACCGCGAGACGGAAGATTTGAACAAGCTGCTGAACGCGAATAATTATGAGAAGGGCGCGTGGGTCTTGCACATGCTGCGCGGCGTTTTGGGAGACAAAGCTTTTTTCGCGGGCATCAGCAATTACTACAAACAGCATCGTGACCAGACGGCGGCGACGGAAGATTTGCGCGCCGCGTTGGAAAAATCTTCGGGCCTGAACCTCAAGGATTTTTTCACGCGCTGGATTTACCAGAGCGGGCATCCGCGCTATGAAGTGACTTGGAAATGGCGCACGTCCGGCAGAGGCGACAGAACCAATCAACGCTATGTCGAATTAAAAATCCGGCAGCTTCAAGAGGACGAGCCTTTCCTGATGCCTTTGACCGTCGAGCTTGTGACGGCGAACGGAGCGCGGCGCGTGACCGTCACGCCGACGGGCAAAGATTTTGTGACGCGCATTCCTGTCATGCAGCAACCGAACGCTTTGAAGATTGACCCGGATGATTTTGTGCTGAAAGAACTCAGCATCAAGCAAGAAGTAGAAACTGTCTGGGAGCGGCTGTGCAATGTCAACTAATGAATTGGAATTGATTAGCTTCGATGATGAATTGCCACTAGCTTCAGCTAGTGGGGCAGATTAACAAAATAACTGTTGGCTTTAGCCAAAGGATTTGGCTAAAGCCAAACTCCTACTGGCTTATTATCCTCCAGCTAAAGCTGGAGGCAATTCAATTAACTTTGCTGGCAAGGCATTGATGCTTCGCCCTAAGCCTTCAAGAAACCTTCCAGAAGAACGGAGGGATGCGGTAATATCATCATCTGCAACCCACGTGTGATGCTGCTGGGTTGCGATTCATTCAATCCATTCCCGTTTTACAGAAGTTGTCGCCTCGCTGTGCAGTAACCTATTTGCTGTTTAGGAGTCAGAATGAAAAAACCGAGTCCTCTGGTGCTGGATTTGAGCGAAGTGAGTGCGGATGATGTCGCGGTCGTCGGCGGCAAGTGCGCGAGCTTGGGCGAGTTGTTTCGCGCCTTGAGGTCGCGCGGTGTGCGTTCCGTTGACGGGTTTGCCACGACCAGCGAAGCCTATCGCCTGCTGCTTGAAACAGACGGCCTCGGCGCGCGGCTGCGCGAGTTGATGAGCGGGCTTGACCATGAAGACCTCAAGGCGCTCAACGTTGCGGGGCGCGAGGCGCGCGCGCTGATGCTGGACACGCCGCTGCCCGTTGCTGTCAACGATGCTATTTTGGATGCCTACAGACGCCTGTGCGACCGCACGCAACGCTCTTGCGAAGTCGCTGTGCGCTCATCCGCCACCGCAGAAGATTTGCCGGACGCTTCGTTTGCCGGACAGCAGGACACCATCCTGAACGTGCGCGGCGAAGACCGCTTGATAGAATCCTGCCATCGCTGCTTTGCCTCGCTCTGGACTGACCGCGCGATTTCGTATCGCGCCGCGCGCGGCTTTGACCACTTCGAAGTCGCGCTGGCTATCGGCGTGCAACCGATGGTGCGCTCAGACCTTGCGTGCTCTGGCGTGATGTTTACGCTCGACACCGAATCGGGTTTTCGCGAAGCGGTTGTGATTAACGGCTCTTGGGGGTTGGGCGAAGCCATCGTCGCGGGTAAAGCGACGCCCGATGAATGGGTCGTGTTTAAGCCGACCTTGCGCACTGGGGCGCGTCCCATCGTCAGTCGTCGGCTGGGCAGCAAAGAGATCAAGATGATTTACGGCCTCGACGATAGAGGCACGCGCGAGGTCAGCGTCGTCGAAGCGCAACGCCGCCGTTTCTCTTTAAGCGATTATGATGTCTTGCAGCTTGCCCAGTGGGCTTGCATCATCGAAGATCATTACTCTGAGCGCGCAGGCCACGCGCAACCGATGGACATCGAATGGGCCAAAGACGGGCGCACGGGCGAGTTGTTCATCTTGCAGGCGCGGCCTGAAACTGTTCACGCGACGCGACGCGAGAACTACATAGAGACATACAAACTGACGGGTGAGCATAGCGCACCGCTGGCGACGGGCATGGCCGTCGGCGAGAAAATCGGGCAGGGACGCGTGCATGTGCTTTTAGACCCCGACAGCATCACGGATTTTTTGGAAGGCGATATTCTCGTCACCTCCATGACAGACCCCGCGTGGGAGCCGATTATGAAACGCGCGGCGGCCATCGTCACGGATCGCGGCGGCAGAACCTGTCACAGCGCGATTATCAGCCGCGAGTTGGGCTTGCCCTGTATCGTCGGCACGGGCAACGCTACGGAACGACTGGCGACGGGGATTGAGGCGACCGTCTCGTGCGCGGATGGAGCGAAGGGTAACGTCTACGAAGGCAACGTCGAATACATAGTCGAGCGGCGCACGATGGCAGAAGAAGCGCGACCGCGCACGCAGGTCATGATGAACGTCGGCGATCCCGACCACGCCTTCGCTTTAGCATCACTGCCAAACGATGGCGTCGGCCTCGCACGTCTCGAATTTATCATCAACAATCACATAGGCATTCATCCGATGGCGCTCGTGCGCTATCCGAATCTCAAGCGCGAAGAAGACGTGCGCGAGATCGGACGGCGCATCAGCGAAGAAGACCCCAGAGAATTTTTCGTGCGCTGCCTGTCCGAAGGCGTCGGGCGCATCGCGGCTGCCTTTTATCCGAAGCCGGTCATCGTTCGCATGAGCGATTTTAAATCGAACGAGTACGCGCGTCTCATCGGCGGCCAGGAGTTCGAGCCGATTGAAGAGAACCCGATGCTCGGCTTTCGCGGCGCGTCGCGTTACTACGACGAGAGGTATCAGGAAGGTTTTAGGCTCGAATGCGCCGCCCTGCAACGCGTGCGCGAAGAGATGGGCTTGGTCAACGTCAAGGCGATGATTCCCTTCTGCCGGACGGTGGAAGAAGGAGAGCGCGTCGTCGCCCTGATGGCTCAGTTCGGATGCAAACAGGGCGAGCACGAGTTGGAAATTTACGCGATGTGCGAGCTTCCTGCCAACGTCGTCTTTGCGGACGAGTTCCTGCGCGTTTTTGACGGCTACTCTATCGGCTCAAATGATTTGACGCAGCTCGCGCTCGGGCTTGACCGCGATTCGGAGATGGTCGCGCATCTCTTTGACGAGCGCAACGGCGCGGTCGAGAAGATGGTCGCGATGGCGATTGAGGCCGCGCACCGCGCCGGGAAAAAGATAGGCATCTGCGGCCAAGCTCCTTCGGACTACCCAGAGTTCGCGCGCTTTCTGGTCGAGCGCGGCATCACTTCAATCTCGCTCAACCCCGACACGGTGCTGCAAACCACACACATCATCAACGAAGCCGAAGCGGAACAGCAGGGCAAGCGCAAAGCTGCTGTGCAATCATCAACAGAAGCAGATGCCGCAGTGCAATCCGTTTCGTAGCAAATTGAAAAAGACAAGCGGGGGCAAGCCCGCCTTCCTGACATGCAAATTGGTTTGGCTTGAGTGATTAAAGCTAGTGTTGTGTCATCAAAGTTCCGGGCTTTCTTGAATTGCCACTAGCTTTAGCTAGTGGATAAGATTGCAGAAGTTACCGGCTTTAGCCGAAATGATTCGGCTAAAGCCGACGCTTTTTTGCTCTCTTGTTCCACTAGCTGAAGCTAGTGGCAATT
>JACMLC010000003.1 GCA_014379795.1 Pyrinomonadaceae bacterium | reverse complement strand
AGCGGTACATTCGCTTTCTCCGCGACGATTTTTATCGCTTCGGGAAACGAGACGCGCTCCATCTCCATCACAAAGCTAAAGACAGAGCCGCCTTTTTGACAGCTAAAGCAATAGTAAATATCTTTGGCCGGGCTGACGGAGAACGAAGGCGTCTTCTCTTGATGAAAAGGACAGCACGCCATCCAGTTCGTGCCCTTCTTCTTCAAAGAGACGTAATCCTGTATCACACGGACGATGTCCGCCTGTCTTCGTAGGTCGTCAATGAATGTTTGGGGATAACGCACGGCTTTACTCTGATTGTGTCTTTAGTTGATTAAGAAAATCCGTCGGAGAGAAGACAGGCAGCGTGGCATTTTTATAGTCTGTTAAATTACGAGTCACAATCGCATCAAGCTGGCTGGCCGTCGCGCTGGCATGTTGGACAGCATCTTCATAATCTGTGAGGGCAAGCTTATATGCACTCTCAAGAACAGCTTGATATAAAGGACAGACCTTCACAGTGGTCAAGAGTTCTTCAACAGCCTGCCTAGCGCTTCTGATGCCTTTAATTTTACGAGTCACGTAGAACACGTTAATCAGAGTGATACCTGAAACAAAAATCTCAATACGTTCTTGTTCGTGCAATGCGAGAAGGGCTGCGGCAGCATTAGCGAAAGGCTCACGATCCAGCACCAAATCAAGCACTACGTCTGTATCTAACAACACACGCATCAGGAATATTTCTCCATGAGATAACGTGCGTAATCCTCTTTGATTTCCTCATCTGTTGGGGGCGGGCCATCATCAGGCTTGGCGATACCGCGCAAGCGGCTGACCGCTGACTTTCTTTGTTCACGCGGATGCGTCTCTTCGCGCACGCTAAGCGAGATCACTTCCAGTAACTCAATCCTCTCTTTGAGCGGAAGTTGTCTGATTTCTTTGATTAATTGTTCGTGTGTCATAGTAGCCTCCTATCAAACAATTCTAACGTAATCCTGAATCACGCGCACGATGTCCGCCTGTCTTTTGAGATCGTCAATGAATGTTTGCGGGTAACGCATTATTGTTTCAGTTCAACTACCGTTGCGCCTGAGCCGCCCTGATCCTGCGGGGCCGGGGCGAAGCGCGCGACGTGCGGATGGCCTTTTAATAAATCGCCGATGGCGCGGCGCAACGCGCCCGTGCCGTGGCCGTGAACGATGCGTATGTGTTGGAGACTGTTCAAGAATGCTTCGTCGAGAAACTTGTCTGCTTCGTCAACGGCTTCGTCCGTGCTGCGCCCGATGACGTTAAGCTCTGCGCGCGGGTCGTCGGTTGAAGCGCGCAGGTGAACTTCCGTGCCGCGTTTCTGCGCCAGCGTGCGCAGGCTTGCGCCGCGCCCGGATTCAACCTCTGGTTTTACTGTTTCAACCAATTCAAGGTTTGAAAGTTTTTCGCGGAAGCGAAGGGACTTGACGCGCACTTCGGCCTCGTCGCCGTTAATTTTGTCCACGATGCCGATGGAGCCGAAGGATTTGAGGCGCACCTGATCACGAGCCTTGATCGCGCGCGGAGGGGCGGTGCGAAATTCCGTTTCTTCAGCATCACTCTCAAGCGTTGGCTCGTGGTTAATCACGCGCCCGTCGCGGACGACGCGAACGCCGCGCGCCGAGGCATTTGATGAAGGTGATGAAGGCGAGCCGGTCGCGGCGCGTGCGGCTCGTTGTGCTTCGCGCTTCAGCTCTGCGACATGGCGTTGTGCTTCGCGCTCGACCTTCAAACGTTCTGCACGGTCTTCGATCTTCGCCACCATCTCGCGCGAGCGTTTTTCAAATTCTTCGATGGCTGTCAAAAGCTCTGTTTCAAATTTAGCTTGCCGCTCGCGCTCGCGCCGCGCCGCTTCCGTCTCAAGCGAAGCATATTTTTCGGCCACCGCCGTGCGCTCTTCTTCCAGAGCCGCGCGCAGGCTGGAAGCCTCTTCGGCTTCGCGCTTGATGCGGCGCAGGTATTCGGTCGCGTCGCGCGTGGAGGCTTTGACGTTTTCCGAAGCTGCGCTGACGATTTTGTCTGGAATGCCGAAGCGGCGCGCGATCTCTATGCCGGAAGACGCTCCGGCGATGCCGACGAGCAGCTTGTATGTCGGCTGCAAAGTCTTTTCGTCAAACTCTACGCTCGCGTTGATGACGGCTTCTTCATTCGCGGCGTACATCTTGAGGCCGCTGTAGTGCGTCGTCCCCAAGACGTGCGCGCCGCACGCGCGGCGAAAGTGGTCAACCACCGCGACGCCCAGAGCAGAGCCTTCTTCCGGGTCTGTGCCGGTGCCGACTTCGTCGAGCAGGACGAGCGCGGGCGCGTCGCAAATCTCGATCATGCGGCTGATGTTGGCGACGTGCGAGGTAAAGGTCGAGAGATTCGCGGCGAGCGATTGATGGTCGCCGATGTCCGCCAGCACCGAAGCATAAAAGGGAAAGCTCGCCGCGCGCGCGGGAACCGGAAGACCGGACAGCGCCATCAGTGATAACAAGCCTGCTGTTTTAAGCACGACCGTCTTGCCGCCTGCGTTCGCGCCGGAGATGACCATCACAGGATGTTCTGCGTCAAGCGAGAAAGAGACAGGCACAACCGCGCCGCCACTCGCTCGCAAATTTTCTTCAAGCAAAGGATGACGCGCAGCGATTAATTCAAGCGCGCCTTGCTCGCTGATTTCCGGCACCACACAATCGAATTTTTGGAGAAAGGCTACCTTCGCTCCAATGAAATCAAGCGACGCGACGGCGTGCGCGGCCAGCTCAAGCGCGTGCCGCTCGTTTCTCAGTTCTTCGGTCAGCGTAAAAAGAATTCGCGCAATCTCTCGTTCTTCGGTTTCGCGCAGAGCCTGCATCTCGTTATTCGCTTCAATGGTTTCCAGAGGCTCTATAAAAACCGTCTGGCCGGAAGACGAAGAGCCGTGCGCGACGCCGCCGACGCGCCCGCGATGATCCGCCTTGACAGGGATGACGAAGCGGTCGTTTCTGACCGTCACCAGCTCGTCCTGAATCGCTGCTTCGGAGCGGCGCATCAGGCTTTCGAGCGTGCGCGTGATGCTTGAGCGCAGGCGCGTGATGTCGTGGCGAATGCGTCCCAGCTCCGGACTCGCGCGGTCATCCAATTCGCCGCTCGGCAGGATTTTGCCCGTGATGCGCGCGGCGAGGCTGTGCAGCTCGCGCGGCAGCGCTTCGATTATCTGCCAGAGCGCGGGAACCATTGCGCGTTCCGTGAGAATGATTGCACGCGCGGCCAGAGCCTGCTCTGCCAGACGCGCCAGCTCAAGCATCGCCAGAGGCTCAAGCGTAGAGCCTTCGATGTTCAAAAGCGCGAGCGCGTCGGACGGATCGGCTATCTCGGAAAAAGACCACGTCAGGCCGCGCTGTCGCAGCTCGACGGCTTCCGCGATGACGCGCAACGCCTCGCGCAGCTCTTTCAAATCATCAAGCGGCGCGAGCGCATCAATTCGCGCGCGTCCCATAGGCGTTTGCGCGCCGCGCCGTACAAGAGCGCGCAGAGAATCATATTCCAGTGTTTTAAAAGCCTGCTCGTGCATTGTTTCTGAATGATACCAATTCGCAGCCGCAAGCGAAAACAGAAGAAGGCAAAAGTAAAAAGGTAAAAGGTAAAAGGAAGGCGGAAACCACAATTATTAATTCAGTGAAATGCTTTTGTCCTCACTTTTACCTTTTACCTTTTTACTTTTGCCTTCTACCTGTTTTCGCTTGCGGCTGCGAATTGGTATCATTCAGGGACAATGCACGAACAGGCTTTTAAGACACTGGAATATGATT
>JACMLC010000266.1 GCA_014379795.1 Pyrinomonadaceae bacterium | reverse complement strand
CGTGACGGGTCGAGGTACTTGTTGGCGACGCGCGAGATGTCCTCTGCCGTGACGGCGCGGACGCTGCCGGTGAAATCATTGAAGTAGCTGTCCGGCAAGTTGTAGATGACGACCTGTGTCAGGCGAGTGGCAATCTGATCCGGCGTCTCAAAGCCGCGCGGGTAGCCGCGTATGATCGCCTGCTTGGAAAACTCAAGCTCTGTCGGCGTCACCGGAATCTCGCCGCGTATCCCGCGCAGCTCTTTCAAAAACTCCACGACGGATTCTTTGGTCACTGCGGTCTGCACTCCGGCGGTGGCCGCAAAAGGCCCTGCGCCCAGCCTGTAATCGAATCCCGTGCGCGCACCGTAGGTGTAGCCCTTGTTCTCGCGCAAGTTCATGTTGACGCGCGAAGAGAACTGTCCGCCGAGCATCATGTTCATCACAAGGAGCGGGAAATAATCGGGCGTCGAGCGCGCGACGCCGATGTTGCCGATGGTAATCACGCTCTGCGCCGCGCCCGGCTTGTCAATCAGATAGAGCGCGGCCTTGTCGTGCGCTTGCGCATTGGGGACGCGGACGGCGGTCACGTCCCGTTTCTCCCACTTGGCAAAGGCGCGCTCAAGCTGCGGTATGAGCGCGTCCGGCTTCACATCGCCGACCACGATCAGCGCGGCGTTGTTCGGGCGATAGTAAGACTCGTAAAAACGCTTGATGTCATCAACCGTCATGGCGCGCACGCTCTGCTCGTCTCCGATGAGCGGGTGGCCGTAAGGATGGTTGCGCCCGTACAGGAGCGAAGCGTAAGCGACGCCCGCGATGGCGTCCGCGTTGTCGCGCCGTTGCAGCAGAGCCGCGAGCCGCTGGTTGCGCTGCAATTTCAATTCGCTGTCAGGAAAAGACGGATTGATAATCACGTCCGAGTAAATATCCAGCGCGCGATCCATATGTTTTGTGAGCGTCAGCAAATTGACGGCGGACAAGTCCCAGTCCGTGCCCGTGCCGACGCTCGCGCCGATGGCCGCAAGCTGGTTCGAGATGTCTAAGGCCGTGCGCGTCTTGGTTCCTTCGTCAAGCAGCGCGGCTGTCAAACTCGCCAAGCCCCCGCGCTCAAGCGGGTCAGCCGTCGCGCCTGTCTTTAAGACCAGATTCATATTGACGACAGGCAATTCGTGATGCTCTACGATTAAGACTTCGAGGCCGTTCGAGAGCGTGCGGCGTTGCAGCTTTGGCAAAGACAGGCGCGGATCGGTTCCGGGCTTGGGCATCACGTACAGGCCGCCCAGCTTTGTTTTATCCACGGGCTTGTCTTTATCTGTGGTCGGAGTCTCGGCGGCTGGCGGCGTGGCTCCGGCGGGGCGCGTCGCGCTCGTCTCGGCTTTGGTCTGCGTCTGCGCTCCGGCGGGTTTGTCCGTCTGGGTCGTAGCTCCCTGCTGCTGCCCGCTCGAAGCGGTCGCGGGCTTGGCTCCGGTCGTGGCTCCGACCTGCGTGCCTGCGGTCTGCTGCGAAGGCTGTGCGATTGATTCCTTTGGCCCGGATGCGACAGGCTCGCCT